>NZ_JAMYJY010000033.1:0-32879 GCF_024136985.1 Haloferax sp. AB510 | reverse complement strand
CCGTAGACCGAAACTAGTACTCTAGTACACTACTACACCCAAGCTAAGCGAGTACAAGATTATCTGAACTTTCACACACAAGTGACGGTGAGATCACAATCATCTACCATCAATTCTGACACAAAGTCAGTCACTCGAGAAGACACAATTCGGTGGATGATAGACAAATTAGAACTCTTTCGACAGAGGGCTCTCCTCGTACTGCGAGGAATCGACTTACCGTCTGAAGGGGACGAGCTCAGGAATTATCCCCAATCAGTCCAAGACATTAGACTGCTACTAGTGGATTATAATCTCGTCGTATGCGAGGCTAACAACTGTGTTTTCACTAAACGAGGTCAAGAATTCTTTGAAGGAAGCTTGACTATTTCAAATCAACAGAGAGAGACAGATTCATTGGATCGATACAAGAGTCCATTTCGAAAAACCTGGGAACAACGGTATCGATATGTGACGAAAGTCCTAGCCGATTTCTTTGATTAGTAATGATCTGGGGAGAAGCTATATAATTGATGACAGCACTACTTTTTGAGAAATATGCTTGAATTGACATTCCAACAGGTTTTGCGAATGCTGACAGTAGTGGTTTCATTTATTGTTGCTTCTGCTCCGATACTCTATCCAGATTATTCACTATTCACGAGACGAGCAAGAGATGGTGTCGATCGGCTCGCACATATCCGTGAAAGGCATGATGATGTGAAACTTGGATACCTAGACAGAGACGATGACGAGTTCAAAGAGGTTGTAGAGGTAATTGAGCTAATATTTTCATATGACGGCGAACCAGAACGAATATGTATGGCGGTTGGACCTGTTTCTTCTTTGGGCGAGTTTACTGGGTTTGGTATGCAATACGGCATTAGTGAAAATGGAGTACTGTACGTCGTGGAAAAAAGCGGTGATCAGGAACTCTTGCAGTGGCAACCGTGGAGCCCAAGCAGTACTCTCCAAATGCAACGGCTAAGTAGGGGCGTCAAACAACGAGCGCAAGAAAGGAGCCATACAATCACAGTAGTATCTGCAGTTTTATGGGCTACAATTTCAATAATCATCGTTATCTGACATCTGATTCAGATTCTCGAAACCACTCAACCCGAACTCGTCACCGCCTCACCGCGGTTAGAACTTCGACACGTGTTTCTTCGACTTCCCACTCGCGCGCGACAATGCTGTAGTTGAGAGAGTCTAGAACAGCTTCGACCTCAGCAGTCTCAACACCGAATATCGGGTGTGTCTCGACGATGATCACTCTCGGCCGTATCTCTAAATTCTCGAGAATCTCTAACTCTGCACCCTCGCAGTCAAGCTCGAGGACGTCACACGATGGCAACTCAGATGCAGGCACTACGTGATTCGTTGGGTCGTTATTGTAGACATACACATCCGGACCAACTAACGCATTTCTGAGGGTGACATTTTCCAACCCATCAAGGCGGACAGCCTCACGGACGATCTCGTACTGGCTTTCACTTGCTTCGTAGACAAGCACCGAGCTGGCTTGCCTCCCAGCGTGGACTGCCGAAACGCCATAGCCGCCACCGACGATTACAACCGTGTCTTCAGGCTCAACCTGATTGTTTATCGCGTCTACGATGGGTTGCTCGTACTCTGGGAATGTGTCTTGAGCATCCAACAATGCTGGCTTTCGCGTGACGACCCCGTTCACATAGCCGAGCTTCTTCGGAAGTCTCGGGCGGACGATTGGATCGTACACTCTTCGGACGAATTCGTACAAGCTACTCATCGCATACCTCCGTAGGACCTCGCGAGCGCCGCGCCCGTCGGGCGTACACGCGATGAAACGCCGAAGGACCACCGAAGCCGACGACCCGACGAACCGCCATTTGCGTATCTCAAGTTAATATAAACACAAGGGTGTGGGGGGGTGGGAGGGTGTCCCGACACACTACATGACATCGAGGTCTGCCTCCCGAACCACGTATTTCTTGATTTGCTTTGACTCGTCTTCGCTCACTCCGTAGTCCATCTTCAACAGAGCACGGTCGAAGTACTCACCACCCGACGCTTCACTGATGTACTCCTCAACACGGCCCTCGTCGAGAATCTCTTTCGCCACCTCTACTGGCGACAGTTGTTCCGCTTCGGCTTCCTTCGACTCCGCTCGTACCTTCTCCAGCAAGTCGTCGATGAGGTCGTCAGTGTACTCGCCCTTTGTCGACTCGTACTCCTCTACGAGTTCGGGCGTCGGGAGCTGAAACTTCATCCACTTGTGCCGGCGCAGCACACCATCGTCGCCGATCATCCGATGGTACTTCTTGTACATCTTGCCCGTCTCGTTGTTCGTCTGAATGTACTTCCACCGGGCCTTGCTGATGCCGGCTGACTCGTCCTTCCCCACCATGATCCCGAGGTGATGGAAGCGACGTTGAACGTGTGAGTCGATGAGGTCGAAGTCCGGCGCAGTCATGATCGCGCCGTTGTTTCGGTGCCGCCACGTCTGCGTTAGCGCGTCGAGGACCTGGTTGGCGACCGTGTACCAATTCCGATTCCCTGCGGCGACACCCGCTTCTTCGAGCACGATAATCGCACCCTCTGGGAGGTCACTCGCGGCAATTTCGAGGAACTCCTCGACGGAGTACGTCACTCGATGCGGCCCGAACGTCGGGTCGAGTGCCTCCGCGAGTCGGAGTGCTGCGTAAGACTTCCCGTCCCCCGTCTCCCCGGCTAAAAAGCACATCCAGTTCTCGTTGTACACGTTCATCCGCGGCCATATCTTGCGTCGGAGAATCAGGTTCTCGCGGACTCGATCAGGCATCTCCGAGTAGTGGCTGGAGAGGTTCTTCGGAGGAGCGTGTGACTGCATCCGGTCGACAATCTCCGGCTCGGTCTGCGAACTCATACGACTTCACCCTCCGCGTCCTGGAGTTCGATAGATGGCTTGAATCCGAGTTTCGTCGCTGCGTCGTCGAGGGTACTCGCGATATCCATCAGCTGCCGCACGTCAAGGACGACCTGTTGCGTCGTCTGTTCTTCGCGTACTCCACGCATCGTCGAGCGAGTTTCTACGACGGTCTCGGTTGCATCCTCCAGTTCGTCGAGACGTTCGAGACCTCGATATGGGATGTCTCTGACTTCGACTGGTGCCACACCTTGTTTCTCGTAAATCGTCATCGCCTCGTCTTGCGACACCTCGATTTCCTGCCCGTCAATCTCGAAGATGTACTCTCGTCCGGCGGTCCAGCTTGGCGACAGTACCACGGAAGACCACCACTCTTTGATGATGCCCTCGGTCCGAAGTGGACGGAGCGCTCGGTAGTACTCTAGAACCCGATTCTGGAAGTCGCCTCGGAGAGACCGCGGAACTATCGACATCCGCAACCGGGCGTCTTGAACCTCCGAGCGCTTCTGGTGGCACCGAACCTGTGCGTCTTCGATGATACGCTCACGGACCGTCTTCGACCGCAGATCGTCCGCTTTAGACATCACAGTCACCGTCAGGAATCGTGATGACAATCGAATCGGCGAGCGTGTGGACTACGAGGGGCTGCTGTTTCTCGAGTTCGAGCCACTCCGCTGCGTAGCTCGTGAGATTGATGTTCATCGAACACCCCGTCTGCTGGATATTCCGAACCTCGCTGTTGAGCGACACAGAGTTGAGGTCGCCGGATTCGATGTGCTGAGCGAGTTTCTTCAACTCAAGCGACTGTCGAACACCCATCTGAGAGGTACACTCCGCGATTACAGACTCTATTTGCCGTGCCTGACCACTATTCTGGATTGCCATAGCGGCCGTACTAGAGAGTCTGCATTAAGTCTCTACACGAGGATAGCCATGGTGGCTATTCGGCTGGATATCCACCAGAGACCCGTTCTATTGCCCCATTCGTGACAGTATATTCCGGAGACATATCATCTCTGCAAAACAGGGCACGTGTATGTCTGCATGTGCAGGCCACCCTGCCGCTGGGTTCCGCCTGGGGCCGGGTGCCAACGTCGAAGATGACCGCGCTATCGAAGTGACGGTCGAGGAACCGTTCACCAACCCAATTGAGGAGTTCGTCCACGGACGTGGCGGATTCTCTGGTCAAGCGCTCAACCGCGGGCTCGAAGCCGCACAGCGCGTCGGCATCGAACCCAAACAGGAGCACTTCGCGGAGGACGCGACGACCACTGCCCGCATCTCCGGCTCGATCATGATGGTCGCACAGGCCATCATCGTCGCCGTCGTCGCGCTCATCGTTCTTGGGTCGCTCTACTCGACTGATATCGTCGCGAACCCGACGTACAACAACACCTGGACGACGATGTTCGACACGTTCGCCTCCTACGGTGAGACGGCGTTCATCCTCATCGGCGTCGGTCTCATCGCCGCAGGTGCGAGCGTCGCGCTCGGATTCTTCGGTGGCATGGGCGGTGGTATGAACGGCGGCCGGTAGACCAGGACACACCACCTACGCACCGATTTCTCACTGCTCATCACCCACTCAAGAGCCATGACTAACGCAATCATCACGTTCGCCGTCATTGCCGTCGTCGGTGTTTTCGCTATCGCTACCTTCGGGACCTCCTACATCGAGAGCGCCGAAGCTCAAGCGACCACCGAAGGCATCACCCTCGACGATGCCGGCCGCCTCGTCGACGCCGCAGACATCGCCGTCGACTTCGGCGCGAACGTCACCGTCACACACAACGGTACGACCCTCTCCGAAGGTGTCGACTACCGTTTCAACGAATCGACCGGGGAACTCGAACGACTGGCAAACGCGACCGTCTCCAACGGGACGCAGGTCAACATCAGCTACCAGTTCGAAGCACCCGACAAGACCACTCGCGACGTGAACCGCGGGCTCGGTGCGATTAGCATCCCAGTACCGCTTCTCGGTCTCATCGCCGCCGTATTCGTCGTCTGGGGGTTCCTCGGATGATACTCGTCGCCCACCAGCTGGCACTCGGTCTCCTCGGGACGCTCGCCCTCTTCGGAGCGCTCGTTTTCCGCGGCCACGACTCCGAGGCAATCTGGGCACTCCTCGGCCTCATCGTCTGGGGCGCACTCGCCATCACTGGTGGTAACGTCGCCGTGTTTAACGAATCGACTGGAGAGTTCGTCTCACTCGGCTCGCCGACCATCCAGTTCGTGTGTCTCAGTGCGGCCGCCGTGAGTGCTATCGCACTCTACGGTGCCGTCTTCGTTGAAGCCGCGGAATCTGGGAGGGCGCGGACATGATGGGACGCGACTCCCAGCCCGACCCCGGCGAACTCCAAGCACGGGAACTCGACGAGCGCGCCGCCCAAGATCTCGAACGAACCGCGGTCAATCGCGGCGTCTCGACTGGTCCGGTCGTTGACCCCATGCACGACATGGAGCCCGAAGATCTCCTCGACCGCCTCCTCGAAGCCGACGTCGAGTCCAACGAGTACGAAGAACTCGTCTCGCTCATCCAGCCGTACCTCTCGCCGAGCGAGATGCTTGCCGATCACGACGAGGAGTACTACGACGCCCGGTCTCGGCGGCTCCTCAACGAGAACCTCCGCGACCGCATCGTCCGCGGTCGCGAATACCCAGACCTCTGTACTGGCGTCTTTCGGCAGGTCGCACAAGAGGTCAACGGCGACTCGTTCAGTGGCGTGCGGAGAGACCTCGCAGACCACGAGAAAGAGGCTATCCGTACGGTCATCGACGACGTTCGAACCGACCGCCAGTCACTCGGCGACGGCCGCCTTCTCGAAGCGATCACTGAGACTCACGTTTCCAGCGAACGACGCGACCCTGACGGCGATACGCACTCCGGTGGTCGAATCAGCAGTATCCTTCCGTGGTAACCCATGACTGACAAGAATCCCAAACCCAACGACACTGACCCACTCGCACCGGACGAACCAGAACTGTTCGCGAACACCCGGCAGAAGCTCGACGAGGAATCAGAAGACCACAAAATCGCCCGGAAAGCCGGCGACGCCAGCGGTGGCCTCGTCTACAACTTCTTCCGCGGCTGGTGGGTCTTCTGGGTCTCGTTTTGGCTCAAAATCCTGCGATTCGTTCCGAGGACGAACAAGCTCGGTGACAAAGTCATCGACGCCGGCTACAAGCTCAAGCTCAAAACGACCGGTGCCGACACCATCACGCACGTCATCTACGGCGACGGTGTCATCGCTCCGCGTGCATCTTCGTGGCATACGACCGAGAACGAGTTCCGTAGCGAGAACGACGAGCGCTTCAAAACCGACGAGCAGGGCATCCCGTACCGGATGCTCGGGAAGTACCCCGTCGCGTGGGCGCTCGGCAAGTACGCCGAAACCACCGACCCTATCGAGGCGTTCATGGGTGGGCAACGCCGCCGTGGGCAGTACACTCCAAGCGCCACGACCGACGGTGGCGCTGACGTCGATATCCACGCCGAAGTCGCCGATGACGAATACGATGGTCGCGTTATCTCTTTCCGGGACGGCTACCGCCTGTTCGGTAGCAAGGTCACCCAGGAGGACATGAGCCTCCAGGGGACGCGCGCGAAGCTCGCCGAACTCGACTGGTCCCGCAAAGAGCAACTCTACCTCGTGCTCGTCGGGCTCGGAGGCGTCGCACTCGGTCTCTTCGGCCCCGCACTCGCCGCGAGTATCGCAGGGGGCGCATCCGGCACTGGCGGCGGTATCAACGTCCTTCCGTTCATGATTAACGCCGGCCTCGGAGGTGTCTTCTGATGCCGCTTCCCGGCGGAGGAGACGCGAAGGACCGCGAGGCGAAGCGCCGCGCTGAGGAAGATATCCGAGACGCTCGCGACCGTTCTCGGGACGACAACGACCGCTCTTCCTCTCCCTCACACACGTCGTCATCGAGCGGCGGTGATAGGGGTTCGTCGGTCGACCGCTCGCGAAATCGTGACCGACAGGTCGTCGAACAGCGGAAATCTCAACGTCGAGGTGACCGATACCAACCGGGTTCGTCATCATCCGGCTCATCGTCATCTGGTTCGTCAGGTTCGTCTTCCTCGAGCTCGTCATCGTCTGGGCGCTCCAGCAGTCGCTCGTCCAGAGGCCGTGACCCGGTTAGTGACCGCGAAGCAGCCACTCGATACAAGCGAGAGGTCCGCGAGACGAAACAACAGAACCAACGACGGCAGAACCAAGACGCGCCGATGGTCGCAGACGACTTTGGCGGCCGTGGCGAGCCAATCACCCGCGCCGAAGCGAGGCGTCGTGCGAGACTCCGGGGCAAGAAGCAGGAACTCAAACAGCGCGTCGTCGACCAAACGGCCGGCCTCGATAACCCTCGGAACGTTCGGGTCCGACGCGACGGCAACAAGCTCGTCGCATCGCTCACATCCGCCGGTCAGGAAAACGTCCGCGACTATCAGGTCGAACAACAGCGAGACGCACGAGCACGCGAACAGCGACTCCCCGAGAAGCTTGGGCTGGACTCGTCGTCTGGTGACGTGACCGATCAAGCCGCAGATATCGACGCCGAACTCACCAAGGACGCCAGCGGCGATATCTCCACAGCCCAGCGAGAGAAAGCACGCCGCGACATCGCCGACAAGGCCGACGTCGACCCCGACCGAGTCAAAATCGTCGGTCAGACTGACGATGGTGGCTTCCGCGCTCGCATCGAGAAGCAACCCGAGCGCGAAGAGCAGTTCGGTGATATCGACTGGTCGTTCGGTTTCGGCGACCCCGACAAAGACGAAGTCGAGGGCGGCCTCCGAAGCGCCGCCGCCGAGGTCGACAAGGCCACGGGGAAGGTCGTTGAGATCAACGACAAATACGGCCCACCCGCAGCGATTGGGGCGACCTATGACGCGGTTCGAGAGTACGTCTCCGAACCCGTTGATGACGTCGTTGCCGGACCAGACGGCGAGACCTTCGGCGAAGAGTTCGCCAGTGGTGCTGTCGAAGGCGCTGTCCAACTCGCCAACGTTCCGCAGACGGCTGTTGGTCTCATGGAAATCGGTGAAACGGGGCAGTACATCGTGACCGGCGACGAGGGGACTGACGGGGTTGTGGACCTCAGTACAGACTCCTCCGCGGCCGTGATGGGGGCAGGCTGGAAGGCAGCCCAAGAAGCAAACGACGCTTTTTGGAAGAATCCCGGACGGACCTCGGGCGCAGTCGTCGGGTCACTCGCTGTGTCTGCCGGGGGATTTGCAGCGGCGGCGAAGGTCGGTGGGAAGACCGGCGCGGCCGCTCGCCTCGCGGTTCAACCCGGTGAAGAGGCTGCGAGTTACGTTGCGACGCGCGCTCTCGGGCAGACGGCAAGGGGTCAGCGCATCCTTGACGCGATCCCCGGTGGTCGCATCGACAACGAGGAGATTGCGATGGCTGCCGCGTCCAAAGCGAAGCCAGCCACCTCGAAACTCGTCCGTGGTATCCGACGCACCAGATACGACGCTGTCCGCCGGTTCGAAGCAGAAGGCAAGCGTGCGAAACAGTTCCTCGCCGGTGAACGCGGCCAGCTCGAACTCTCTGGTCCGAGCGGGCGGCAGACCGTCGAAGTCGATAACTCTCCCGGTCGGATGTCGCCCGAACTCGACCGCGCCGACGCCCGCGAACAGGACCTCGACCAGACGCAGTATGAACTGCGTCGGTTTGCCCAGGAAGAGCGCGATGCCGAGCAGGTCCTCTTGGAGGACGCCGGACAGCCGACCTCGACGCCGACGCAGGCCACGCGCGCCGACCAGTTGACTGTCGACCCAGACGAACTCGAAGCTCGCCGTCTCGAAACTGAGAGGAGCTTCCGCGAAGCCTACAGCGTCGGTGGCCGCTCCAGTCGAGGTCGTCGTCAACTTCGAGACGGAAGTCGCCTCAGCGGACAGGAGTGGCCGACTCGTGAGGCGAGACAGATGCGGCAACAAGCCGAAGCATCCAGTTTCGAAGCTGATACGGCTCGAACCAGCCGGAGAGAAGCCACTGGGGCTGAAATCGCGACCGGAGAAGAACTCGCGCGCCAACAGCAGCGGCAGTTCGAGCGCGCACAGGCAGACCTCGCACAACGTCTCGGTCTCGACACTCGGGGCGATACTCGACAGGATACGTGGCAGCCCACAGACGTTCGCCCCGTCCAGCGGTTCGAGACTGGCTTCGAGACCGAAGCGGAACGTGCGACCGAGTTCGAGAGTGAGTTCGAGCGCACTGGGACCGAATACGAGCCGGTCCAGATGACCACCGGAACCGAAGTCGAACGCGAGTTCGAACGTGCTCGCAAACGCTTTGAGGCCGAATTCGAACGCGAACGGGAGCGCCAACAGTCCTTCGGGAATCAGAATCCCAGCAACGCGTTCGCGGTCGACATGAGCGCGTGGGAGAACAGTTGGCGGACTGGCATCGCCGACATCGACAAGCTCTGGAAAGAGCGCTTCGGAGGTCTCTGATGGCGACCTTCGGGTTCTACATCAAGGCAGCGCTGACGCTCTTCCTCTCGGTGTTCGTCCAAGACATCCTCCAGACAGTCATCGAGCCCATGCTCGCCCCAGCCTGTGGGCCATCGCGGGTCTCCCAGCCCGTCGTCGAGGGCGCGCAGAACTGTCTCTACGTCACGCAGGCCGTGACGTGGCTTGTTGCACTCGTTATCGTCGGTCTCTTCGTGACCGGCCTCACTCGTGGCGCGCTTCTCGGAGGTGTTACCCCGTGAGTCCGCGGGTGCTGGTCTTCGTGGCAGTCGGTATCGTCCAGATCGCCGGCCTCGTGTTGTTCCTCAACACCGCCGGAGCGGAGGTCTTCCACGTCGCGGAGAGTATGACGTTCCTCCAGTCGACATGGGTCTGGGGACCGATTCAGAACTTAGAGACGCTGAGCTACTTCCTCATCGTCCCAATATTCATCGTCGACTACCTTGTGTACGCGGCCATCGCTGGCGTGACGCGAGAGAAACAACAGGTCGCACAGTACCGGAGGGGCCGACTGTGAGGCGGCTCAGTATCGTCTTATTCGCGCTGTTCGCGAGCTTCCTGGTCGTCTCTGTTGCGCCAGTCAGTGCCGCCGATGGTGACCTCGTCGTCGGATCGGAGAACGACACTGACGATGAACTTCAAAACGGGACTCTAACCAATGTGACTGTCAACGGAAACGGAGAGGCCGCCCATGTTGAACTGAGTGATGGGGAAGTTTTGACCCAGTTCAGTGACGAGGAGGACGGTGACGTCACCGAATACACAGGCGACACATCGTTTTTGTCTGCGGTTAGTTCTCCGGTCGCAGATGGTAGCTACGCCGTTCAGATGGATACCGATGGTAACCGCCGAGAAGCCAGTAACACAATCCCGGTTTCATCGGCTGATTCCTACTCGTTTGAATTCAAAAACGCACAGAGTAGCCTCTCTACGAACAACGAGATTCTCTTCACAGACGGTGGCACTGTCGTCTGGGGGTTCTACTTCAAATTAGGAGAAGGGATCTACTGGTCTGATGCAGGCGAGCGCACAGCTGGGGAGCTGATAGCCGGTATCGACGTCACATCAAACTATCACTCTATCAGCATCAAAAACATCGATACAGCAGCCAATACGGTCGACATCTACCTCGACGGGACGTATCAGGACACCTATTCGTTCCACAACTCAGGTGCCAACCCAGATGCGTACACTCTCGCATCTAACGCAGGTCAACCCGAAAACGGCCTCCTCGTCGACCGTGTCGCCTACGCATATAATCAAACAGTAAGCAACGGCACTTACATCTCGTCAATTCACAACGTCACCAACGCCAATGAAGGGCGCGTCACGTTCGACGCCCTCACAGATGTCGATGCCACAGTGTCATGGCAAGAAAATACAGGAGGTACGTGGACTAATATCACGACGGGCACCTACACCACTTCAGGTACCAAAAGCGCCGACCTCTCTTCTACAACATCTGATGAGTTGCGTGTCCGAGTCGATTTCAGCACCTCAGGACCATCACCAAACGTTGAGCTTGACCGCGATGCCGTCTACTTCCCCGTCTCGACACCAGATATCTCAGCAGGGCCGTCCGCTCCAAGCGGTGGCGAGGTTGTCCACACATCGGCACCGACTCTATCGGTTGACGTCTCCGACGACGACTTCGGGACCACTCAGGGAGATCAACTCTCGATAACGTGGCGCGTCAACGGATCGGTCGTCGACACAACGACTCGGACCACCAACGGCACCGCCTCGATCACTGCGCCGTCGCTCCCGGACGGTAACCACACTTGGAGCGTCACCGTCGACGACAGCTACGGCGAAACCGTCTCGTCGAATTTCTCTTTCGAAGTTCAGCACTTCGAGCCAACCATCACCAACCTCGAACCGCCAGACGACACCTCCCTATCGACCCGTGATATCACGCTCTCTGCCAATCTCACCGATTCCGACTTCGCGTTCGAAGGCGACGAACTCACTGCCGAGTTCCTCGTCGACGGGAGTGTCGTCGGGACTGAGGTCCTCACCAGTAACGGGACTGCGTCGACCACATACACGATGGAGGGTGGGTCCGCATCGTGGTCCGTTCGCGTGACCGACAACTACGGCAACATCGTTACATCTCCAACTCGGACGATTCGCTCGCCGTCGACGCTCACCATTCGAAATGTGTCGACCGGCGAACCGATAACAGGGTCCGCGCAAGTGACTGCGAAACTCTACTCCGGCGAACTCATCTTCTCGAAGAACACCACCGACGGAACAATCGACCTGACCGGCGTCCCGGTCGAGCGCGGGTACATCATCGAGGTGACTGTCGACGGTTACGTCACCAGGACGGTCGCCATCGAGTCGGTGTTCGAGCAGGGTGACATCTATCTCCTTCCAGAGTCCACCGATGCGGTCTATCAGGAGATGACGCTGAACGACCAGACGGGTGACTTCGAGGCAAGCTCGACGGTGCTCTACATCGAGCGACCAATCGAGCGGAACGGAACCATCGAATGGCGCGTCGTGACTGGTGACTACTTCGGCGCAGACTCGGTGTTCAAAACGACGCTGGAGAAGGATCAACGATATCGACTCGTCATCGAGAACGATGACGGCGACCGTCGCGAGCTCGGAGCTTACATCGCCGCGGCCAACGGCACTGCTCCACTCGATGTCGGGACGATCCAGTGGCAAGCACCGAAGGGCGACACCTACCAGTGGGATGCTTTCGTCGACGAAAACATCTCGGCACTTCGTGTGATGTATTCCGACCCGGAAGACGAGACAACGTCTTTCGATGTGGTTGTCCACGAGCGCGGAGACCCGAACGAAACGCTGTTCGAGTCAGACGGAACCAATCTTTCGTCGTTCCAACGCACAGAACCACTCAGCCAGTCTGAACTCGAGCAAGACTGGGTAGTGAACATCACCCTCGAACGGAACAGCCAGACGATCACCATCGACGAGCCCATCTCGTCGACCGCCTCGATCCGGACGCCCGTCCCTATCGATACTCGATGGGCGACACTCGCCGGACTCGTCCTTCTCGTCGCACTCGCGGCCGCGTTCCCCTCGACGCTGTCGAGAGTCGGTGCGGTTGCTGTCGTCTCCGTCGCCACGGGCATCACGTGGCTCGGCTGGGTCGACATCCCGATGAGTGTTATCGGACTCTCCGGCGCGGTCGCGCTACTCGGGCTCGCCGCCTCCTTCAACTCCTACTAATGAAAGTCACAGTCCCAATGCTGTTCGTCATCTGCTTCGCCGTCGCTGGCGGCCTCATGGCCGGGTCCGGTTTCAACGACGCCGTCGGAATCGACAAAGCGACTGGCCTCCAGGATGATGCCGACCAGCTATCCGAAGACGCATCGTCGTACCGTGCTGACCGCGGCGGCTCAGTTGAGTCCTACCTCGGGTTCACCACACAGGCGACTGGCGCAATCGTCGGAGCGCTGAAATGGAGCCTCATGCTTCCGCTCGCTCTCCAGAACGTCGGGTTCCCTGCGTGGTTCGCCGGTCCTATCGGCGTCCCGATTCAGTTCGTGAACTACATCGGCGTCTGGCAAATTATCCGGGGGATGCGTATCTCATGAGCGAACTTGACTGCTGGTTCCAGCAGGACGTCCACTCGTGTGTCGCTGATGGCCTTGGCAACGCCTTCGGCCCCGGTACTGAGAGCGTCCTCGCGATGTTCATCGTTGCGGGCGTCATCATCCCAATCTACGCCAAGACCGGCGACTACGTCCTGCCCGCGACACTCCTCGTCCTCATCTCGGGCTTCGCTGCGACGTTGCTTCCCGGTATCATCGCTTCCATCGCTTGGACGGTCATCTTCATGACGCTCGTCGTCTCGTTGTTCGCTGCACTCTTCCAGACGGTGGTACAATGAGCATCGCGAACCTCCGCGATGGATTCTCTCTTGGTGAGGACCTCGACGAGAAACAACTCGCCGCGCACGTCTTCATCATGGTCAACCTTCTCTGCAACGGGCTCATGACCGCGCCTATCGCCCTCAACGCACCTGGCGTCCTCACACGCGTCGGGATCTACTTCGCGCTGGGATTCAACGGCATGGTCCTCATCACGCTCTTCGCTCGCGAGGTGCCGCGATGAGCCGCCTCTCGAACCTGCTGACGCCATCGGTTCCCCTCCACGAACTCACTCACGCTGCCGCGGCCTACCCGTGGGCAGACATCGACATCTCTCTCGATGGTACTGACTCACGAGTGACAATGGACTGGGACGACGACGCGCCTGTCTGGGCGATTCGCGTCGCGCATCTCGCACCGACGCTTGTCGGTCTCGGTATCGCGATGCTCCTGGTCGTTGTCTTCGGCGTCCCGAGTGTCTTCGGTCTCGCCGGGCTCGCACTCCACGATCTCGGCCTGTTCGTGATACTCTTCGTCAACTGGGTCGTCTACGCCTTCCCGAGTTACGCCGATAGGCACCCGTTCGGTTAGCTTCCGCCAAGAATCCCGACTTTTCTGAGGACAGTGTCGATGACATTCGTGAGGTAGTCGAGTGCGAGAAAAGCGCCAGCAGCCAAAGAGCCACATACTGATGTCAGTAGTACGAAGACACCGACCCTGCTGGTGATGTCTGAAAAGAGGATGGAATTGACAATCGCGGACCACTGTGGACCAACCATCGGAAACGCTTTTGAAACAAAGCCGACAGAGATGGCCGCGACGATTCCTATTGCAACAATAGCGCTGAATGCGAGCCAGTAGAGGATGAGTACTGACACGACGAGACCCGCTATTTCGTCGACGAGCGGAAGGTCGTGGAACCGATGATTCAGCCCCTTTCTCATATCAATATCACTGAGTGAAGACTTGATAATCGTTCTGCCGTCTGACGACTTTCAGCTGTGTCTTTACTTTCACTCTGCTTGGCGACTATTCAAAACACTGTCTCACGAATGATACCGGCATGATACGCGATGCACGGGCACTCCGGGACAGTTTCGTCCCGGCTGACCTGGAACATCGAAACGCCGAAATCGGGCATCTCTCGTCGTTACTGAAGCCAATCGAAGGTGGTGAGGCCGGGTCGGACATCCTCATCACCGGGCCCTCCGGTGCAGGGAAGACGACGCTTGCTCGGTTCGTTGCGAACGAACTCGAACGTGCGACACTCGATGTCCGAACTGCCTACGTCAACTGTCTCTCTAATTCGACGAACGCCGCCGTTCTCCACACGCTCATGCGCGACGCCGGCCTCGGGCTTGATTTCGACCGTGCGTCGACACCGGTTCATGAATATCTTGCTCGCATTGAAGATCGGAACGAGCAGTTCGTCATCGTCCTCGACGAGGTCGACGTCCTCGAAGACCCGTCGCTCATCGCGATGCTCTACGACATCGACAACGTCACCACGATGATGGTCTGTGTCTCCGAAGACGCGTTTCTCTCTACGCTCGACATGCGCGTCGAGTCACGCGTTCGCGCCGCGGCGTCGGTCGTCCTCGAGAAGTACCGTGACGACGAACTCGCGGATATCATCCGCGCCCGCGCCGACCACGGTCTCGTTCCCGGCGCTGTCGACGAGGCGACAATCAAGCATATCGCAGATCGCGCAGCTGGCGACGCGCGGCTCGCGATCACCAAACTTCGGCGGGCGGCCCAGCTCGCAGACCTCCAAGAACTCAACGCGCTCAGCCCGGGGCTCGTCGATGACGTCGCTGATGGTGCCGCGGGAGAAGTCCACGAGCGGAACGTCGAACGCCTCTCGACGCACAAGCGACTCCTCTACGATATCGTCAAGCGCTACGGTGAGGTCTCGTCTACGGACCTCCACGCAGCGTACGAAGAGCACATCCCCGCGCCGAAATCGAAGGCGACCCGTCGCCGCTATCTAGGTGCGCTCGAACGGTACCGACTCATCGAACAAGAGGGGGCGACGCGGGGGACTCGATATCGACTCGTTGAGCCGTAGTCTCACGACGCTGCTGCGGCTGTGTCGTTGTTCTCCATGTCGAATGGAAGGTTAATGACTAACTCATCAAACCAGACGACTGGTCGCTTACTCTGACCCTCTTGCTCGAAGAAGATGACACCCAATCGAGCGAGACGGTTGAGTTCTTCGTGGACGTTCTTCACGTCACGGTTGACTACGCGGGCCGTCTCGTTGATGCTGGATGGTTCTTCCCGACGGATAGCTTTGATGAGGTCAAGCGTTCGCGGGGTTAGCGTAGCCATCAGGTCATCATAGCTTGTGAATGAAATCGTCGGTGTGGAGTCTACAGAGTCGCCATCTGCGAGAGCGGTGAGACTCTCGGTAACGTCCTCTTCGAACTCTCGGTCCGATTTTACTGTAACGACGAGTGTCGATTCGGCTTCGAGTAGTTCGCGTTCCATCGGGTGCAGCGGTGGCACAGTATCTGACATTGGGACCTCCCTCGGATGGCCTCACTTGAGTTCAAACTCCGATTTCGGTATCTCGCTCCAGAACCGCTTCCAGAGTTCGACGATGCCGGGGAACTCAATGATATCTGGGTCAGGGTTCGGCGCGACGTGGAGTTCGTGGCCTTTTGTGTCTTCGTGTGAGTTATCGTACCGACGAATCGTTCCATCCTTGAGAGTGTGTTCAGAGTCTGGTTGTATCGCACCGTAGTGGAGCTTGTAGGCCCACCCAGATGGGTATGCATCATCTGAGGTTCGCATGCAGAACACACGAACCACAGTTCCGTCGGGGTATTTCTCCCCTCTGCTCACACCATCAAGGTCGTCGTCGGTCAGCGAGGCCATCCTCAACCATTGGTACGTAGACCAATGGCATAACTCTACCCATTGGCTGGGTGCCAATAGAGGTGGGAACGAGTGATTCGTTCATCAAGCTAATCGCAAGACGTGAGCGTGGTTCGCTCATTCGCTCATTTTCACTCATTCGAGAGAAGAGAACCGAGAGTGTCCAAAAACCAGAGAGTAGAACGTCGAATTTCGATGATTCGCTCACCACCCTGCAAACCGTTTATATCCAATTCCCATCGGCTCGGGTATGTCGACGACGATTGGTAGTGGACCGAACGGAACCAGCCGAAACCTTCGGCTGCTGAGTGGCGTCGAAGTTCGAATCGAAATCACCTCGGACGCGGATTACGCGGCCCGCCTCGACGTTCATCACGAAGGTCAGCGCTGGGTCTACGGTATCGATTCGAATCAGCGTGCGACGTTCATCGATGCATTCGACCGAAAAGGTCGGAGTGACGACCCTGACGAACCGGACTGGATGCGCGAGGTTTTCGTGCAGCTGGAGGTCGATTGGGAGTGACGACCCAATCAGATTTCAGGTGGTTCGAACTCCTCGTTCAGATACGCTATTCCTTGGTCAGTTATACGATAGTACCCACCCTGCTCGCGGACAAGTTCGACCAAATCCGCATCCTCAAGCATTGGGAGACGTCGCTTCACGGTCGAATACGAGATGTCGATTCCGCTCAATTCGAAATTGACCATGATCGCTTTCTTACTGAGTGCCAGACGTCCCTGAGCCAGAAGCTCAAGGATTTTGTCGTCATTTCCGGTCATCCATCTGGCACGGCGTCGCATTCAACTGAACAGTCTCCAAGTGCTCACATAACAGCATTGGACTTGTCATGGTCCAGACTATTATTAGTTCTTTCTGAACAAATATTTGGTCAATCTTTATATGTGAGAGGGGTCATGTGGGAAGTGACGACTCTCTCCGGATGCTACTCGTTCGGGCAAAAGCCCGGACCCCTGTTGGAGCAGGAGCCCGGTAGAAGGTCGTCACCCAAGATGACGACCAAATCAGCACTCTCGCGGGTGCGAAATAAGTCCCGCGACACGACTAGTGCAACGTCTTCGAACTGCCCAGCGTGTGCCACGCCCATCGAGGGCTTCGCCGCAAGTGGGCCCGCCAGTCGTACGGTCGAACCGTGCGGTTGTACCCTACCGAACGTCCGCGCGAGCGATATTGCGCGGGAGGACTAACATCATGAGTTACAACAATCTCGACACGCTCCTCGCGTTCCTTCGTGAGGACCTCGAACCCGGACAGGACCGCATCTACTACGCGAAGAACATCTCGAATAGAACTGACATCGATGGGAAAGAGGTCGGCTACTGGTTTTCGCGTGCTGTCGGTCTGTACCCGCAGTGGGACTCTGTGGAGTTCGATGGCCTCGAAGTCGAACGCTACCGTCCTGAGACGAAGGCGACGCGATGGCGAGTGACTCGCCTTGAGGAGGATGTAAGACTCGTCGCAGATGGTGGCGTTCGGTGGCTCGATCTGACCGGCTTCCAGCAGCAACTCGTCAAGGCGGTCATCGAGTTCGAGAACGAGCAGGGCGAGTCTCCGTACGGCGTCCAGATGAAGCGGGCGCTGAGTGAGCGGTACGGTCACGAAGTCACCAACGCTCAGGTCTACCCGAATATCGATGACCTCGTTGAGATGAACGTGTTTGAGCGGGAACCGCTGGACCGGCGGACGAACGCGGTTCAGTCGACTCCGCTAGCACGCCAGATGCTCGCTGGAGAGGCCGAGCACATGGCTCACGTTGCTGGTCTCGATCTCACTGAGGCTGTTGCTGATGGTGGTGAGGAACGGTGAGTGAGACGCCAACCGACTGCTGGGAGTCGCCTATCCCCGAAGCACAGGCGGCCGCTGGCGCTGACGAAGTGCGCGTCTCGCTCGACATGGAGTCGACCACTTCGAATGGCGGGATGACCGCGGATATCTCCGATCGGGTGAACCGGCTCTACGTCGAGTCGACGACCGACCGGGTCATCTTCGAAGTCTGTGAAGAGTTCGACACGGTGCGCGCCTCGACGACGATGACGCCGGACCAAGCTGAAGCGATTGGTGTCGGCCTGATAACGGCCGCAGCACGTGCATCTCGCGGACGTGAGGGCGTCGTGATCAAGAAGTACAACCTCGTCGGGGTCAACCGCGGCGACGGCATCGAGACTGATGGGGGCGAGAAGCCGCTCGCGAACCTCTCGGACGCCGAACTCGGTCAACGTGTTCGTCAGACTGCCGCGTTCCGTCTCGCGGTCGCGTGCGCTGAGTTCGATGATGCTGTTTCGGAGATCCGTGAGAACGACCAGCTCGCGTGGAAGCGTCTTATCGACGACACGCTCAACGCTCAGGGGTCGAACGTCAAGAAGCGAGACACGGTTGAGGAAATCGTCGATGCGTTCCTCGATCAAATCGGTGAGTACGCGGAACTCGGCCGGTCTCCTGCTGACGCGACGCAGCGCGCTTCGGATGAACTGGTCGATTCGGAGGCCGAGAGATGACGCCTGCGATCACGTCGCTCCAGGCCGCTCTGGACGGTGCGAACCACGAGCGGAGTCGAGAGCTTATCCGGGAAGCGCTCCAGTACGAGGAGATCCACATCAATGAGTGGCTCCAGTCGGTCAGCGGCCTCGAAGGCGTCCAGCAGATCGAGTGTGACCGCGACGGCTCCGAAGTCGTCTGGTTCGATTCGGATGCACACTTCGCTATCGAAGCGACGCTCGAACTCGCGCAGAACTTCGGCTGGTCGATTAAATCGGTGAGCTTCGATGGCCGCTCGGTCACCTTCGAGAGACCGGAGGTCGGTCTCGAATGACTGCTGTCTCGGTCACATCGTTCATCGCGCGAGGTGGTCGCTGTGAGTGATCTCGAACCACTCTCGCCTGATGATGCGATGGAAATGTGGCTCACTCGACAGCGGTCGGAGAAAGCCGACCAGACGGTTCAGAGCTACTACTACCGAGTCAATCAGTTCATTGAATGGTGCGATGAGAACGGCGTCGATAATCTCAATACGCTCACGACACGCGATATCTTCAAATTCGACACTGAGTTGCGGGAACGCGACTTGTCTCAGTCGACGCTGAAGAATCGATTCGGGACGCTGAAGCTGTTTCTGTCTTTCTGCGAGGACCTGAACGCCGTTGAGGAGGGTCTGGTCAAAGCCATCGAGATCCCGAGTTTGCTGAAGGACGAGCGGGTGAATAAAGAGAAACTCGCGTCGGGTCGAGCTGAAGGGATTCTCGACAACCTCGCCAAGTATCGATTTGCATCCCGGGAGCACGCGATGTTCGCCCTTGCTTGGCACACGACTGTCCGTGTTGGTGCCCTGCGAGCGCTTGATGTCGGAGACTGCTACCTCGATGACGACGATCTGGACCGTCTTCGACACTACCCCGAGGTTGGTGAAGAGGAGTTCGAGGAGATCGTTGAGACTGTGGATACGCCGTTCGTCTATTTCCGGCATCGGGAGCAGACGCCTCTGAAGAACAAGTTCGAGGGTCAGCGTCCTGTTGCTATTTCGGATGAAGTTGCTGAGGTTTTGGACGCGTTCATCCGGGTGAATCGGGTTCCCGTGACTGATGACTATGATCGAGCCCCTCTCTTCTCAACTGAGAAGGGAGAAAATCGGATGAGTCGGGGTGCGATTCGACGCGTTTTCAATATCATCACCCAACCTTGCCGTTTCGACGAACCGTGTCCGCATGGTCGTGACGTTCAGACTTGCGAGGCTCGAAAACACGGACTTGAGCAGCGGTGCCCTTCTGCCCGCTCACCACATCGGGTTCGGACGGGGGCGATCACACACCACCGTGATGAGGGGTGGCCGCCTGAGGTGCTGTCGGAACGCGCGAACGCGACTCCTGAAGTCATCCGGCAGCACTACGACCATCCTGATTTGCTCAAGCGGATGCAGTCACGTCGGGCGTTCCTCGGAGAGGATTCTGAAGAGGAGGACGAGGATGAATGAGATTTCTACGCGTAGAACTTGGATTCTTCACCTCAGCGGTCCCATACCACCTTTTTACTTCGTTGACTGTCGCTCGGAGAGCGACAGTCTCCTCGCAAAAATCTGGACCAAAAACGTCCCACGAGGGCTCGCTTCGCTCGCCTCGCGGTGCAGTAGCCAAACGGCGGCTGACAAAAATCTCGTGGTGACTCCGAGCGTGACACGGTGTGACTTTCCGTCACACCCAGCAACAACCACCAAAAAATCGGCCGAGAACCGCTACTCAGGTCGAGACGGCATCGCAGGTCCAGCCGGGGTCGCTCCCCGTCCGCCGGATGAGGTCCGCGCGGCACGCCGGACAGTAGTCGGGGACCGTCGTTTCGCCCCGCGGGACATAGACGCCACCGCCGCATTCCACGCACGCATCGGCGACGACTGTGGTGCAGTCCGCACACAGGTTGAAGTCGTCAACCGTGAGGTCGCGCAGCACTTCGAGCTTTTTGTCCAGGATGTACTCGTCGATAACCGCCTGACAGCTGTGGCACGGCTTCATAGCGATACAGCGTGTCAATTGAGACCATGGCACATATACCTGTCGTCGTCGGTGTCTCTTGTCGGAGAATATCAGTCGGGCCGGAGGCTCACCGATGCCGGATATGCCACGTTTGCACGCGAGCGGCGCTAGCTCGGCCGGTGCGAACGTGTTTCACAGAAATCATAAATAACTCGGTGACGAGTTAGTATTTGCTGCTGTCAGAGGCACATCAGGGCGACAAGCGAAATCACCCGCCCTCTACCCACCATTCATTCTCTCTCGGCTATCGATTCGAGCCGACGGGACGGAGAATCGACTGTCCGAGCGACTACCGGGGCGGACCGGACCTCAACTCCGCGTTCCCGTGTCGGGGAGACGATCTCCGTACATCTCAGCGAGCAGCGCCTCCGTCGCCCGGTGGGCCCCCACGAGAACGACTACACTCGCGACGATAGTCGCGATCGACTGGGGCGTCGAAAGCAGTCCGAGCGAGACGATGAGCGTCGTCGCACAGGCCGGCGGGTGGACCGCGTCGAGTTCGACCATTCCCCAGCCCGTCGCGGCGACCGAGACCGCCCCGCTCGTGACGAGTCGCAGCGTGTCCGTCGACGCGGCCGAGAGCGACGGGCCCAGCGTCACGCCGGGGGCGACGAGCGCGTAGGCCGCGAAGCCGACGACGGCACCGACGGCGTGGCCGCCGACGATGCGAGACGGGCGGGAGTGCCCGCCCCGACGGCGGAACGCGAGGACGAACGCCGTGGGTCCGAGGCTCGGAAAGACGAACGGCTCGCCGGTCGCCCACGCGACGCCGCCGAGTGCGGCGACGAGCAGGCCGGCGGAGAGCCCCGTTTCGAGACCGCGTCGAGACATGTGACACGCTCTGTCGACGCGGCGTGAAAACGGTGTCTAACTCTGACCGAATCGAACCGGTACCGTGGGACTCGTCGACAGATACCGCGTGCTCCGCACGCCCACGTTGAAGTGCGGCCGCGACGACGGACGGGGTATGTCCGGAGCCGCGTTTCTCGAAGGCGACCGCGTCGAACTCAGAACCGTCGAGTCGGAGCACGTCGAGTTCCTCCACGAGACGGTCAATGACCCGCGGGTTCGACGGGGAATCGCCGCCGCCGACCCCGTGACGCGCGCGGCAGAGCGCGAGTGGGCCGAGTCGCGCGGCGACGGCGACGACATCAGTTTCGTCGTCTCGGTCGGCGGCGACCCGGTCGGGACTATCGGCCTCAAGCCGCCGAACGTCGTCACCGGGGCGGCCGAGGTCGGCTATCTCGTCGCGCCCGACCACTGGGGCAACGGCTACGCGACGGACGCGCTGCGGACGCTCTGCGGCTACGCCTTCGGCGAGCGTCGGCTCAACAAACTGTACGCGAACGCCTACGAGACGAACCCGGCGTCGACCCGCGTGCTGGAGAAAGCCGGCTTCGAACGCGAGGGCGTCCACCGAGAACAGGGGTTCGTCGACGGGGAACACGTCGACGTGCTTCGATACGGTCGGCTCGCCGACGAGTGGCGAGACGAAGAGAACGCCCGTGGCGCCGAAAGCGAGGTCGGAGGCGACGCCGACGGGTGGATATAGCCTAAATCCAGCCCTCTTGGGCGAGGAGTTCGCCGTTGAGGACCGACGCGCCGGCCGCGCCGCGAATCGTGTTGTGCGCGAGGCAGTTGTACTTCACGCCGTGCTCGGTGGCCTGGATGCCGCCGGCGGAGATCTGCATGCCGTCGCCGCGCTCGCGGTCGAGACGGGGCTGCGGGCGGAAGTTGTCCTCGAAGACGTGGATGAGCTGTTCGGGTGCGCTCGGGAGGTCGACGCCGGGGTACTCGCGCATCGCGGCCGCGACGTCCTCGGGGGAGGCGTCGTCGGCGAGGTCGGCGAAGACGCTCTCGAGGTGGCCGTCGAGCGTCGGGATGCGGTTACACGAGGCGTTGACCTCCGCGCCGTGGAGCGCGACTTCCGCGCCGTCGAACGAGCCCAGAAGCTTGCGGGACTCCGTCTCCATCTTCTCTTCTTCGCCGCCGATGTGCGGGATGGCGTTATCGATGATTTCCATCGAGGTAACGCCGTCGTAGCCCGCGCCGGAGACGGCCTGCAGGGTCGTGACGTCGACGCGTTCGAGGCCGAACTGGTCGAGCGCGGCGAGCGTCGGGACCATCGTGATGGTCGAGCAGTTCGGGTTCTTCACGAGCGCGCCGTCCCAGCCGCGCTCGTCGCGCTGGACCTCGATGAGGTCGAGGTGCTCCGGATTAATCTCCGGAATCGTGAGCGGCACGTCGGGTGCCATGCGGTCATTCGAGGAGTTCGAGGAGACGACGTAGCCCGCCTCGAGGAACTCGGGTTCGACCTCGGCGGCGACCGACGACGGAAGCGACGAAAACAGGAGGTCGATGTCGTCGGGCACGTCCGCGGGGTCGGTGCTGCCGACTTCCATCGCGGCCACGTCGTCCGGGATGGGGGTGTTGACGCGCCACTTCGCGGCCTCGTCGTATCGCTTGCCCGCGCTCGACTCGCTCGCGGTCAGCGCCGCGAGTTCGAACGTCGGGTGGTCTTCGAGGAGCTGGATGAATCGCTGTCCGACTGCGCCGGTTGCACCGAGGATGCCGACTCGTACTGCCATTACCCGTGTCGTAGTGTGGCACACGCATAAGGCCGTTTGGATTTGAACCAGTATTCGCGGCGTATAGTGCCAGAGAAGTGTAAGCTCGGCCGTTCTATCACGGTCGAACACGTAAATCGTTGTCTGTCGAATCGGCCACCGACGTGCGTTGGTAAAATCGATAGAATAACGTGCGGTTCCCTGAAAGACTACCGCAAATGTTCAGCAAGGTTCTCGTCGCCAACCGAGGCGAGATCGCGGTGCGCGTCATGCGCGCCTGCGAGGAGCTCGGAGTCCGAACCGTCGCCGTCTACAGCGAGGCGGACAAACACGGCGGGCACGTGCGGTACGCCGACGAGGCGTACAACATCGGTCCCGCCCGTGCGGCCGATTCCTACCTCGACCACGAGTCGGTCATCGAGGCCGCGCGGAAGGCCGACGCCGACGCTATCCACCCCGGCTACGGCTTCCTCGCGGAGAACGCCGCGTTCGCCCGGAAGGTCGAGGAGTCCGAGTTCAAGTGGGTCGGCCCGTCGGCCGACGCCATGGAGCGCCTCGGCGAGAAGACGAAGGCCCGCGCGCTCATGCAGGACGCCGACGTACCGGTCGTCCCCGGCACGACCGAACCCGCCGACTCCGCCGACGACGTGAAGGCCGTCGCCGACGAGTTCGGCTACCCGGTCGCCATCAAGGCCGAGGGCGGCGGCGGCGGCCGCGGCTTGAAGGTCGTCCACTCCGAGGACGAGGTCGACGAGCAGTTCGAGACGGCAAAGCGCGAGGGCGAGGCGTACTTCGACAACGCCTCGGTCTACGTCGAGAAGTACCTCGAAGCGCCGCGCCACATCGAGGTGCAGATTCTCGCCGACGAGCACGGCAACGTCCGCCATCTCGGCGAGCGCGACTGCTCGCTCCAGCGCCGTCACCAGAAGGTCATCGAGGAGGCCCCGTCGCCGGCGCTGTCCGACGACCTCCGCGAGCGCATCGGTGAGGCCGCCCGCCGCGGCGTCCGCGCCGCCGACTACACCAACGCCGGCACCGTGGAGTTCCTCGTCGAGGACGGCGAGTTCTACTTCATGGAGGTCAACACGCGCATCCAGGTCGAACACACCGTCACCGAGGAAGTGACGGGCCTCGACGTGGTGAAGTGGCAACTGCGCGTCGCCGCCGGCGAGGAACTCGACTTCTCGCAGGACGATGTGGAAATCGAGGGCCACTCGATGGAGTTCCGCATCAACGCGGAGGCTCCCGAAAAGGAGTTCGCGCCCGCGACGGGCACGCTCGCGACCTACGACCCGCCGGGTGGCATCGGCGTCCGCATGGACGACGCCGTCCGCCAGGGCGACGAAATCGGCGGCGACTACGACTCGATGATAGCCAAACTCATCGTCACCGCCTCGGACCGCGAGGAGGTCCTCGCCCGTGCCGAGCGCGCGCTCGCCGAGTTCGACATCGAGGGGCTCCGCACGGTCATCCCGTTCCACCGCCTCATGCTCACCGACGAGGCGTTCCGCGAAGGGAGCCACACGACGAAGTACCTCGACGAGGTGCTCGACCGCGACCGCATCCAGGCCGCCGTCGAGCGCTGGTCGCCCGAGGCCGTCGCCGACGATGACGACGACGACGAGGTCACGGAACGCACCTTCACCGTCGAGGTCAACGGCAAGCGCTTCGAGGTCAGCCTCGAAGAGCGCGGCGCGCCCGCCATCCCGGTCGGGAACGCGTCCGCGGGCAAATCTAACTCCGCCGGCCCGCGCAAGCGCCGCGACGACGGCGGAAACGACGACTCCCAACAGATTATCGAGGGCGACGGCGAGTCCGTCACCGCCGAGATGCAGGGGACCATCCTCTCTGTCGAAGTCGAGGAGGGCGACGAGGTCGAACCCGGCGACACCGTCTGCATCCTCGAAGCCATGAAGATGGAAAACGACGTGGTCGCCGAGCGCGGCGGCACCGTCTCGCAGGTCCTCGTCTCCGAGGGCGACAGCGTCGACATGGGCGACGTGCTGCTCGTCCTCGAATAGTCCTGCGGCCCGAAGCGACGCTCGAACCGCGAACCTCTTTTCCCGTGCGCTGGTACCGACCTCCATGAGCGACACGCGACGCGCCCTCCTGGACGCACTCGCCGAGGGCCCCGTCTCCGGGCCCGACCTCGCCGACCGACTGGGCGTCTCCCGCGCCGCGGTCTGGAAGCACGTCGAGTCACTCCGCGACGAGGGGTTCGGCGTCGAGAGCGCCGGCGACGGCTACGTCGTCACCGACGTACCGGAGTACGGCGGCCCGGCAATCGAGTACGGTCTCGACGCCGACTACGACGTGGAGTTCCACGAGACGCTCGACTCCTCGAACGACCGCGCCCGCGCCCTCGCCGCCGAGGGCGCGAGCGACGTGGTCATCGTCGCCCGCCAGCAGACCGCCAGTCGAGGCAGGAAAAATCGGGAATGGTCCGCGCCCGACGGCGGCGTCTGGATGAGCCTGCTCGTCCGCCCGGACGAACCGCCGGCGTACGTCCCGCTGTACACGCTGGCGATGGCCGTCGCCGTCTGCGACGCGGCGCGCGAGGCCGGGGTGGACGCGAGCATCAAGTGGCCGAACGACGTTATCGTGAGCGAAGCGAACGATAACTCGTCGGGCGCGTCAGCGTCCGACGGTGTCTCCGCGAGCGAAGCGAGCGGAGGTTCACCGGCTCACGCCGGTGGCAGTTCGAGTGACTCCGACACGCCCGCGGACCGCGGCTACCGGAAGCTCTGCGGCATCCTCACCGAGATGGAAGGCGAGGCCGACCGGGTCTCGTGGCTCGTCATCGGCCCCGGAATCAACGTCAACCTCGACCCCGCGGCCCTCCCCGAGGGCGCGACGAGCGTCGCCGCCGAGGCTGACCCCGTCGAGCGCCGCGTGTTCGTCCAGCGGGTACTCGAACGATTCGACGAACTGCGCGGCGACCTCGACGCGGTCCTCCCCGCGTGGCGCGAGCGGGCGGACACGCTCAGCAGACGGGTCCGCGTCCACACCGCAAGCGGCGTCATCGAGGGGGACGCAATCGACGTCGAACACCCCGGCACGCTCGTCGTCCGAACCGACGAGGGCGAAAAACGAGTCCACGCCGGCGACTGCGAACACCTGCGCCCGGCCGACGGCGGGCGCTGAGACCGCGATCGAACCCGCACCAGCGTTCGGCTAGTTCACTAGTCCGCTATTCCCCGCCGTCCGCCGTCGCCGTCGAGTCGGCGGCCGCGTCGGCCTCAGCGGGCGGCTCGGGCGCGGCATCGTCCGGTACTCCGACGGCGAACTCGTCCGCGTCGTCGCCGCCGCCCTCGATGCGGACGGTCAGGACGGGGACTTTCGACGCCCGAACGACCTTTTCCGCGACCGACCCGAGGAGGAGGCGGTCGATACCGCCGCGGCCGTGAGTCCCCATCACGATGAGGTCGCACCCGCCCCGCTCGGCGAACTCGACGATTTCCCGGCTCGGCGTCCCTTCGAGGACGTGCGTCTCGACGGGGACGCCCTGCGACTCGGCCGCGCGCTCGACTTGGTCGAGCGCCGACTCGGCGTCGGCCCGCAGCATGTCGTCGAGCCCCTCCCACGACGATTCCATCGGGAGCCCCGCGAAGCTCCCCGCGTTCACCACGTACACCCCGTGGAGTTCCGCATCGTGGACGGCCGCTAAGGCCGCCGCATGGACTGCGACGCGCTCGGAACCGGCGGAGCCGTCGATGGGAACGATGATTCGGTCGTACAACACCATGACACTTGATAACATTTTCTCGGGGTCGGTAATAACCCTTTGCTACGGGAGGAGTACTGCGAGAATAGGTCAGCGTCCGTAAGCGTTCTGCGGCCCGTTGGGAGCGAATTCTGGAGGAGAGGGCGTCGCCCGCTCTCAGAGATACACGTCTTTCACGTCCGCCTGCCCGGCGCGGCGGACGACGGCGCGGACCACGTTCTCGACGCCCGCGAGGTTGTCCGTGTCGCCGTCGAGGACGAGTAGTTTGGCGTCGCGGCCCTCCTTGACGAGGCCGTAGTTCAGCCCGGCGATGTCGGCCCCGTTGACGGTCGCCATGCGGAGGACCTCGGCGGCGGAAACGTCCGCAAGCTTGGAGGTGAACTCCATCTCGCGGAACATCGAGGGGCTGTTGAGCATCACGTTGTCCGTGCCGAGCGCGACGGTGGTGCGGTCGACCAGTTCGCGAATGGGCGCGACGCCCGCGTCGGTGACGAGGTTCGACCGCGGGCAGATGACGATGGGTATCTCGCTGTCCTCGACGCGTTCGAGGTGGAGCGCCTCGGGGTGGACCATGTGGACGAGGAAGTCCGGTTCGAGGTCCAACGCGGCGTTGATGTCGTGGGCGTCGCGCTCGCCCGCGTGGATGCCGAACAGTTTTCCGGCGGCCTCGGTCGCGTTCCGGAGCGCGCCGAACTCTCCGTCCCGCGCGCCCGACGCGCCGAAGCCATCGGCGATTTCCATCGCGTCCGCCGTCTCGCGTCCGAAGACGACCGCCTCGATGTCGCGCCCGTCGAGCGCCTGCCGGATGACGTCGACGCCCTCGACGCCGCCCTCGCGGAACTCCAGACACGCGGCCGTGCCGCCGGCCTCCATCATCCGGAGCGACCGGTGCATCGCGGCGGCTTTCTCCTCGGTGCTGGCCGCGCGGAGGAGCCGGTGTTTCAGCCCGTCCGGCGGCGCGACGAGGTCGTCGAGCGACAGCCCCTCGCCGGCCTCCTTGGCGATGGAGTCGCCGAGGTGGGTGTGGGCGTTGACGAACGCCGGGAGGATGATATCCGTCGAATCGGTCGCCGTCTCCTCGATTGCGGTTATCGTGCCGTCCTCGACGACGACCCGCCCCTCGACCGGGTCGAAGTCGCGGCCGCGGAGTATCGTACCCTCGAGTTGCATCGCTCTCGAATGCGTCTCGGCGGTGCTTGAACCTCCCGTCTCGGGACAGCGGCTACTCGAACTCGTCGAGCGTCGCGTTGAGGCCGCTTCTGACCTCGGCGACGAGCGCGCCGTCCACGTCGAGGCCGAGCACGTCGGCGGCCGCACGGCCGACCCGCTCTGTCTCCTCGCGCGGGGCGTAGACGCCGAGTCGCCACTGCTGTTCCTGTGCGGTCCGGAGCGCCTGCACGAGTGGTGACTCGCGCTCCAACTGCCGAATCTCGCCGTTGACCATCACCCGCGACGACGACTCGGTCATCGACGGGCGCGAGGGAACGTCGAGGATGACCGACTCGGGCGACACGTCGGCGGCGTCGGCGATGTCCCGCTCGAACGCCGCGAGCGCGTCGTGTTCGGCGTCGATAATCGAGTCGGGGACGTTCGGCAACTCCGCCCAGACGGCACGCTTGTAGAGGTCGCGGGTGGCCAGCCGCTCGGCGAAGGCGCTCGTCGAGTCGGTGAGTTTGAGCGCGACGAGCAGGTCGGGGTCGTCCATTCGACGGAGTTCCTCGGCATCGATATCGGGCTCGTCGAGCAGTCGCTCCGACGCGCGCCGGAGCATCGCCTTCGAGATGCGTGCGACGTGGTGCTGGTAGACTGTCGGGTTCATGAGCGCGCGGGCGAGCAGGAGCGATTCGGCGGTCTGGACGTTCCCCTCCGCGAGGACCAGCTCGCCGTCGACGAACGTCAGTTCCCGAATCAGGCGCTCGTGGTCGATGGTGCCGTAGGGGACGCCGGTGTGGTGGGCGTCGCGGACGAGGTAGTCCATCCGGTCTACGTCCAACTCCCCGGAGACGAGTTGGCCGAACTCGCCGTCCCCCTCGACCAAGGCGGCCACGCGCTCGGGGTCTAACCCTTCGGCCTCCAGCGTCTCGCCGACGGTTCCGCGGGCGACGAGTCCCTCCACGTCGTCGTGGTACTTGCCGGTGTGACGGTGGGTCACGTCCTCGATATTGTGGCTATAGGGACCGTGGCCCACGTCGTGGAGGAGCGCCGCGGCCTCGACGTGAGCGGCGGCGTCGCCTTCGATGCCGAGATGCGAGAGGGCGCGAGAGGCGAGGTGGTAGACGCCGAGGCTGTGTTCGAACCGCGTGTGGTTCGCCGAAGGGTAGACCAGTTGGACGGTTCCCAACTGCTTGATGCGCCGGAGTCGCTGCATCTCCGGCGTATCGAGGAGGGCTTCGGCCGCGCCCTCGACCTCGATGTGGTCGTGGACGCTGTCCTTGATGGTCGTCATTGTGGGTGAATCGGCCGCCATCGGTGAAAAAGGGTCGGACGGTGGTGTGTCTCCGGCGCTCCCCGCGACTCAGACCGGGGTCGTCACGCGCACCGGAAGCCCGAGCACGTCCACGGCGGCCGCGGCCACCTCGTCGCGGACGGCCTCGGGCGCGTAGACGCCGAGTCGCCACTGCGTCCGCTCGGCCGACCGGAGTGCGCCAACGAGTTCGGAGGCGTCTTCGAGCCGTCGGACGACGCCGTTGACGACGACGCGCGACCGCGACTCCTTGATTCGCGGCCGCGACGGCGCGTCCACGATGACTGACTCGGCTGACACGTCGGCGGCGCCGGCGATGTCCCGCTCGGCCGCCCGCGTCGCCTCGGGGTCGAGTTCGACCACGTCGGTCGGCACGGCGTCGATAGGGGCCCAGACGGCCCGCTTGTAGAGGTCGCGGCGCTCGATTCGGCGGCCGAGGTCGGGCACGCGCTCGCCGAGGGCGACGAGCAGGTCGTGGTCGGCCATCCGGACGAACTCCTCGATTGGCACGCCGTCGTCGACGAGGCGCTCAGAGGCGCGTTCGAGCATCGCGCCCGCGATGCGGGAGACGTGGTGACGGTAGACGGTCGCGTTCATCAGCGCCCGGGCGAGAAGCAGAGATTCGGCGGTCTGGACGTTCCCCTCGGCCAACACGAGTTCGCCGTCCCGATACCGGAGTTCGCGGACGAGGCGGCCGTGGTCGATAGTACCGTAGGGGACGCCGGTGTGGTGGGCGTCGCGGACGAGGTAGTCCATCCGGTCCACGTCCAACTCGCCCGAAACTAACTGCCCGAGGCCGCCTGCACCGTCGACCATGTCGGCGACGCGGTCGGGGTCGAGCCCGTGGTCGGTCAGGACTTCGCCGACCTCGGTCCCGTCGAGTAAGTGGTGAATCTCGTCGTGGTCGCAGCCGGTGCGCCGGCGGATGAGGTCCTCGGTCTGGTGGCCGTAGGGTCCGTGGCCGATATCGTGGAGGAGCGCGGCGGCGCGAACGTGGGCGGCGCGGTCGCCGTCGACGCCGAGATGCGAGAGGGCGCGGGAGGCGAGGTGGTAGACGCCGAGGCTGTGTTCGAACCGCGTGTGGCTCGCGGAGGGGTAGACGAGCCGGACCGTCGAGAGCTGTTTGATGTGTCGAAGCCGCTGGAAGGCGGGCGTATCGACGAGTTCGGCGGCCACGGGGTCGAGCGAGATGTAGTCGTGGACGCTGTCCTTGACGGCAGTCATAACGGGTGTTGCACGAGAGGAGTCAAATAGCCGAGCATTCGGGTCGTCGCGGGTCGAGGTGGCCGCCCGTGCGGCCCGTGCAGTCCGTACGGCCCGTACGACCGCCCGCGCCGCCCGCCTCACCGGTCGGGGAACTGCCCGACGACCTGTTCCGCGGTCGCGTCGGCGACGACGCCGACGAGGTGGTCACGGTAGGCCGGCCGACTGACGACGCCGGTCCCGGCGCTCTCGACCGACGCTTCGACCGACCCGGCGAGGTCGGGACCGTCGGTCGAGTCGAAGACGAGTGGGCCGCCCGAGAGCGCCGCATCGACGTGTCTCTCGTGACCGCCCGCGTCGAACGCCGCGCGCCACGTCACCGACCCGGAGGGGGCGACCGGATTCCAGCGCGAGTCCCACTCGTCAACGACGACCACGACCGGGCCCTCGGCGTCCCCCTCGCGGGCGTCGGCCGGTTCGAGGGTCACGCCCCGTTCCGCGAACGACGCGACGAGGGCCGCCGTCAGGTCGTCGCGGACGGCCTCGGGCGCGTCGACCACGAGGACACCCTCGGTAATCGGCGGGAGCGAATCGAGGTTCGACCCGCCCGACGCGGCGGTCGCGGAGGCCGTCGTCCTCGTAGCTCGCCGCCTCGAAATCGAGCGCGAGCAGGCCGCCGGAGACGGCCACGACGACGAGCACGAGTGCGACCACGACCGCGGTTCGAGGGGACAAGTCCATGGGGCATATTCGTCTCGCGGCGGCGATAGCCGTTCTGTGACGCGTGTTGTCGGTGGTCCGTCAGTCTAACGGCGGCGTGATTCGACCGCCCACAAACCGTTTCACTCGGGGACGAGGATGCAGGGACATGACCCTCCGCTCGGCCCTCGGAAACGCCGTCGGCTACGCCCTTCTCGGTCTCGCGTGCCTGTTCGTGGTCTTCGCGGGCTACTGGGCCGCCATGAGCGCCCTGAACGGCGTGACCGCCGGGCGCGTGATGTTCGTCATGTCCGGCCTCGGGGCGGCGCTGATAACCGGCTTCTCGGGCTATTTCGTCAGGAAGGCGGTCGCCGGACAGGTGATGCCCTCGGAGTTCGACGTGTCGGTGGCCTATCGCGGTGGTCGCTGAGGAGGACTTCGTCAGTCTGCGCGACTCATCGACATCCACCGGCGACCGGCCGGCGTCTCCGGTGAAGGAACTTTCAAACGGACACTCGTCCTACGGCGCACCATGGTTACCTTCCTCGCCGGGGGTACGGGCACCCCCAAACTCCTCGACGGGGCCGCCGGGGTGTTCGACTCCGCCGAGATGACCGTCGTCGCCAACACCGGCGACGACGTGGAACTCGGCGGCCACCTCGTCTGTCCCGACGTGGACACCGTCCTCTTCGCCGGCGGCGGCGTCCTCGACACCGACCGCTGGTGGGGAATCGCCGACGACACCACCGCGACCGACGACGAACTCCACCGCCTCGCCGACGCGGCCGGCCTCGAATCCGGCCCGCGCTATCTCCCCGAGTCGGCCCAGACCGCCGGCCGCGACATCGCCCGCTGGCGGCGCTTCTCCGGCGTCGCGGAGTTCATGGAAATCGGCGACCGCGACCGCGCGGTCCACATCACCCGCACCTCGTTGCTCGACGAGGGGAACTCGCTCACCGAAGTCACTCGGACCCTCGCCGACGCCTTCGACCTCGACGTGTCGCTCCTCCCGATGAGCGACGACCCCGTGGCGACCCTGATCCACACCGACGAAGGGACGATGCATTTCCAGGAGTACTGGGTCCACCGCCGCGCCGACCCCGCCGTCCGCGACGTGGAGTTCCGCGGCGCTGACGACACCGCCATCACCGACGAAGTCGCCGACGCACTCGCAGAACCGGTCGTCGTCGGCCCCTCGAACCCCGTCACGAGCATCGGCCCGATGCTCGCCGTCGACGGCTTCGCGGACGCCCTCGCCGACACGCCGGTCGTCGCCGTCTCGCCGTTCGTGGAGGACACCGTGTTCTCCGGCCCCGCCGCGGACCTCATGGCGGGCGTCGGCTACGACCCCTCGACCGCGGGCGTCGCCGAGGCCTACCCCTTCGCCGACGCGTTCGTCCTCGACACGAACGACGGCACCGACCTCGACCGCCCGGTCGTCAGAACTGACACCCGAATCGACGGCCCGGAAGACGCCGAGCGCGTCGCCCGCGCCGTTTCCGAGGCGCTCGCGGAGGTGTCGTGATGTTCGCCCCGCGGGTCGCCGTTGCGAGCCTCAGCGGCGAGTCCGACGCCGCGTGGGCGGACGCCGCGGCACCCCACGTCGGCGCGGCGTTC
>NZ_JAMYJY010000032.1:0-34109 GCF_024136985.1 Haloferax sp. AB510 | reverse complement strand
GGTCGCCTCGCCCGCGGGCGTCTCGACGGTCTGGTTCGCGCCCGCCGCGAGCGACCCGCCGGTCGCCCGGTTCAGCTCGGGGAGCGTCGAGCGCCCGGCGAGGTAGAACACCGAGCGCTTCCAGAACACGGGGTACTGGTAGTTGTACTTGAACGCCGAGCTGTCCTCCATGAAGCCGTAGTAGAGGACGCGGCCGGCCCCGCGGCGCTCGACGGCGACGAGTGAGGTGCCGCCGGTCGTGGTCACAAGCGACTGACCCGCGCGGAGGTCGCCCGCGACGTACTCGGTCGGCGGCGGGAAGGTGATGTCGCGGGTTATCTCGTGGCTCTCGACGGTCCCGACGGTCGGGTTCGTCTCGATGCTCGCCTGCGAGACGAGCTGCAGGTCGCCGTAGTTCGGCGACTCCTCCTGTGCCTGAATCGCCACGCCGCCGCCGTCGGCGACGACCTCGCGGCCGGCCTCGACGTTGCCCGAGAGCAGGCGACCGGGGTTGACGTTGCTGTAGACAATCACGTCGTAGTTCGTCGAGACCGCCGTGGGCGGGTTGTCAACGGTCAGCGATACCTCGGGAATGACCGACAGCGCGGCCGTCAGGTAGCGGTTCTCGTCGTTCGTGAGGACGAGCACGTCCACCGAGGCGTCCTCGGGGGCCGCGACGTACAGCGCGTCGTCGGTCGGGAAGGCGTCGCCCGGCGAGAGTTCGGCGCGTCCGCCGCCCGCAGGGACCGGAAGCGTCGCGGTCGCCACGTCGCCGGGGTCCATCCGGACCTCCCGTGTGGCGCCGGCGAGAGAGAGCGTCCGCGTCGTCGCCGAGTCGCCGTAGTTCTTCACCGTCACGGTGACGTTCGTGCCGGAGAAGCGCCGGTCGACGATGCCGACGTTGCCTTGTCCGCCGCCCGCGAACTGCCGGAGTTGAACCACGAGGCCGCGGGCGCGGGCCTCGCGGACCGCGTCGCTCCACGGCGAGTCGTCTGCGAAGTCGCTCAGGACGACGACGCGAGCGTCCTCGCCGGCGATGGAGGCGGCGGCGGTAATCGCGGAGCGGAGGTCGCCGGGTGCCGCACTCGCGCGCAGGTCGTCGAGGGCGGCGCGGGCTTCGGTCGCACTCCCCCGGCGGAGCACCACGTTCGCGTTCGACCCCGCCGCGACGACTGAGGTCGTGCCGGAGACCTCGTCTCGCGCCGCGGCGAGAGCGCTGTCGAATCGGGTTCCCCCGCCGTCGCGGACGCCCATGCTCGCGCTCGTGTCCACGACGAGGACGGTCTCCTGGACCGTCTCCGACTCGGGAACCATCACGTACGGCGTCGCCAGCGAGCCGACGAGCGCGACGAGCGCGAGCAGTTGGATGAGGAGGAGCAGGCTCCGGAGCAGGCGGTCGAAGATTGGGTTCGACGCGTTTCGTCCCGCCGAGTCCGCGAGGAACCGGAAGGTCGGAAGGGTGCGCCGGACCGGCTCCGGCCGCAGCAGATAGAGGATGACGAGGGGGACCGCCCCGAGAAGGGCGACCAGCCCGAGGGGAAACAAGAAGAACTCGTCGAAGACCATGCCCGACCCGTGGCGCGCCTCCGGTATGGCTGTTTCCCTATTCGTTGACACGTTCCGAAATATCGACCTATCATAATACGTGAATGTTCGACGCAACCGCTCGGGGCCACTCGCTCGATGAATTACTGCTGAGCATCATATTGTCAAACAAAAGTACGACATTGCATAACAATGCACTTGAAGCATAACACGACACAATTTTATGCTCTAAAGTTATTTGTTGAGCTACGATGGGAACTGATAGGTACACACCGCGGTCGTACGACGACATCGCCCCGGAGCAGCGCCCGACGCTCAGGCAGGCGCTCGTTCCGGTTCTCGGGCTCGTCGCCTTCCTCGGTCTCGGGTCGGCGTGGCTGGGACTCGACCCGCACATCCCGCTCATCTGGAGTATCGCGCTGGTCGGCCTCCTCGGTCGGTTCGTCTGGGGCTACACCTGGGAGGACCTCTACGAGGGCATCGAACGCAGCCTGGCGATGGGACTACAGGCGATTCTCATTCTGTTCGTCATCTACGGCGTCGTCTCGACGTGGGTCGCTGCGGGGACGATTCCGGCGCTGATGTACTACGGTCTCGACCTGCTGTCGCCGCAGGTGTTCCTGCCCGCGACGGCGCTCCTCGTCGGCATCGCCACCTTCGCCATCGGCTCGTCGTGGACCGCGGTCGGCACGCTCGGCGTCGCCTTCATCGGCATCGGCTCCGGGCTCGGCGTCCCCGAGCCCATGACGGCCGGTGCGATTCTCTCCGGCGCGTACGCGGGCGACAAGCAGTCACCACTGTCCGACACGACGAACCTCGCAGCCGCCGTCACGAACACCGACCTCTACGACCACATCCACGCGATGCGGAACGGGACGACCGTCGCGTTCGGCCTCTCGCTTGTCGGCTTCGTCGTCCTCAGCCTCGGTATCACCGGCGCGATTCCGGCCGGCCAAATCGCCGAGATTCAGACCGCGCTCGCCTCTTCGTACGACATCACGCTCCTCGCGTTCCTGCCGCTCGCGGTCACCTTCGGCCTCGCCGCCGCGGGCTACCCCGCGCTGACCGTCCTCCTCGCCGGCGCGTTCGCCGGCGCGTTCACGAGTATCCTCGTGCAGGGCGCGTCGTTCGTCACGGCGTGGCAGACGTTCATGAGCGGCACCGGCCCGGAGACCGGCTCCGAACTCGTCAACAGCCTGCTCGCCTCCGGCGGCGTCTCGGGGTCCGCGTGGACCATCGCCGTCGTCGTCGCGGCGCTGACGCTCGGCGGCCTGCTCGAACAGACAGGCGTCCTCGCGGTGCTCGCCCACCGCCTCCAGCGCGGTATTCGGAGCCCGCGCCTGCTCGTCGCCTCCACCGGCGTCTCGGCGATGCTGACCAACGCGCTCACCGCCCAGCAGTACATGAGCATCGTCGTCCCCGGCATGACGCTCCGCGACACCTACGACGAGTTCGGCCTCGACAGTTCGGACCTCTCGCAGGCCATCGAGTCCGCCGGGACCCCGACCGGCGCGCTCCTCCCGTGGCACGCCGGCGGCGCGTACATGGCCGGCGTCCTCGGCGTCTCGACGCTCCAGTACGCACCATACTACATGTTCGGCTACCTCTCGCCGTTCGTGCTGTTCGCCTTCGTCCTCGCGGGCGTCGGCTTCTCGGGGAACAGCACGGCACAGCCCGGCCCCGCCGCTCCGGCGTCGGACGACGACTGACGCGACGCGAAACCTTCTCTGCGTCGCGATACCGATACCGAACCGAAAACGATCGCTTTTCTGTTATCGCTCTACCGCCGTTCTGAGCGCCCGCACCTCGTCGCGGACGGCGGCCCACTGCTCGACCGTGCCGGGGAGTTCGTCGCCATCGCGGTCGTCGCGACCCTCGATTCGGTCGCGCACGGCACCGGGGTCGTCCACGTCCTCGAAGCGGATTGCGCCGCCGCCAGCGGCCTCGACTGCGACGGTCCCGTAGCCGAACAGCGACCCCGCGACGCCCTGCGAGAGCGCGCTGTTCTGGACGCGGTCGAGGGAGACTCGCTGGACGCTCCGGGAGAGGACGCCCGTCTTCCGGTAGAGCGCCCTGTCGGTGACGACGAAGCGCGTGTTGGTGACGCGGAGGTACGACCACGCCGGCAGGAGGAGTCCGACGAGCCCAACGAGCGCGAGCGCCGGCGCACCGTTCACGACGGCCGCGGCGGCCGCAACGGCGACGACCGAGAGGCCGACGACGGCGGCCGGGATGACAGTCTGTATCCGCGGGCGACCCTCCCAACGGACGGTCTCGTCGTCGCCGCGTGCCAGCCAGTCGTCGATGGCCGCGGCGGTCTCCGAGTCGGTCGCTGCGTCGGCCGTCGAGTCGGTCGCCGACTCGGTCGCGGCGGGGTCGTCGGGAGACGAACCGGCAGGTCTCGAATCGCCGCCCGTCATCGCTCGTCAGTCGTCGCGTCGAACTCGAAGTCGCTTGGTTCGAGCGCGTCGGCCGACGCGTCGGAGGCGGACTCGGCTCCGTCCCCGTCAGGCGCGGCGTCGTCCGCGGCGACGCTTTCCCCACCTTCGACGGCCTGTCGAATCGCACGAAGTTCGGTCAGGATGTCGTCGAGGACGGCGGCCTTCCCCTCCGCGTCGGTCTCCGCCCCGGAGCGGCGCTTGATTCGCTCGTTGACGAGCGTCTGGAGCGACTGCGGGTCGGCGACGTTCTGGAAACTCATCTCGATGCCGCTTCCACCGGCGGTGCTGATGTTGACGGAGCCGTAGCCGAACTGCGCGCCGAGGAACGTCTGACTGTAGGAGGTGTCTTGTACCTTGTCGAACTCGATGCGCTGGACGCTCCGGGAGAGGACGCCCGTCTTCCGGTAGAGCGCGTCGGAGGTGACGACGTAGTTCGTGTTCTTGTGCGAGAGGTACGACCCGACGAGGAGCGGGATGCCCACGAGGACGAGCGAGAGCGGGACGCCGACGATGAAGGAGGGCACGAGGCTGTAGGGATGCGGGGTGTCGGCCCAGAGGACCGCTTCGTCGTCGTCGAGGGTGAGCCAATCGAACTCGGCGTTCATGCCGGACAGGTTTCCGCCGGCGGTGGAATAGTGTTCCGCCGGACGGGGCCGGAATCTTTGGAACACGGTACCACCTAACACGACAATTCCGCCCGGTTGGGCAAACCATTTTACGGATGCCCGCAACGGACTGTCCATGGACAAGCAGTCACTGCTCGACTTGCTGCGTCACGACGCTCGCGAGAGCGTAGATGACATCGCCCGCCAACTGGGCGCAGACGCCGAAGCAGTGGCAGCAGCGCTCGAGGAACTCGAAGACGACGGGGTCATCCGCGGCTACCAGGCGGTCGTCGACTGGAACAACGTCGACGAGGAACACGTCCGGGCGCAGGTCGAAGTCGACGTCGAACTCGACCGCGAGACGGGCTACGAGGAGATCGCCCGCCGCATCGCGCGGTTCCCCGAGGTCGCCACGCTTCGACTCGTCTCCGGCGACTACGACTTCTTCATCGAGGTCGAGGGCGCGTCGATGCACGCCGTCTCGAACTTCGTCTCCGAGCGCATCGCCCCCATCCCCGAGGTCACGAAGACGGTCACGCACTTCGTGATGGACTCCTACAAGGAGGAGGGCATCGAACTCGGCGACGGCGACGACGACGACCGGCTCTCAGTGTCGCCATGACGCTCGGCGACCAGCTTTCGGACCGCGTCAAACAGGTGCCGCCGTCGGGGATTCGGAAGTTCTTCGAACTCGCAGAGGAGGTCGACGACGTCATCTCCCTCGGTGTCGGCGAACCCGATTTCTCTGCGCCGTGGGCCGCCCGGACCGCCGCCATCGACTCGCTGGAACGCGGCAAGACCTCATACACGTCGAACCGCGGCATGCGCGAACTCCGTGAGGCCATCTCGGAACGCGTCACCCGCTACGGGCAGGAGTACGACCCCGAAGACGAGATTATCGTCACGACGGGCGCGAGCGAGGCCGTCGACCTCGCGTTCCGGGCGTTCGTCGACCCCGGCGACGTGGTGGCGATTCCCCAGCCGTCGTACATCTCGTACACGCCGGGAGCCATCTTCGCCGGCGGCGAACCGCTCCCGGTGCCGACCCGCGCCGAAGACGAGTTCAAACTCACGCCCGAGGCGCTCGAAGCCGCCGGGGCCGACGAGGCCGACGTGTTGGTGCTCTGCTACCCGAACAACCCGACCGGCGCGGTGATGACCGACGACGAACTCGCCGACGTGGCCTCGTTCGTCAGGGACCACGACCTCGTCGTGCTCTCCGACGAAATCTACTCGGACCTCCGGTACGAGGATGACCACGCCTCCATCGCCACCCACCCCGGCATGCGCGAGCGGACCATCGTGTTCAACGGCTTCTCGAAGGCCTACGCGATGACCGGCCTGCGCCTCGGCTACGCTATGGGACCGCCGGGAGCCATCGACGCGATGAACAAGGTCCACCAGTACGCGATGCTTTCGGCGCCCACGACTGCGCAGTACGCGGCGCTCGAAGCGCTGCGGTCGTGCGACGACTCCGTCGACGAGATGCGCCGCGAGTACGACCGCCGCCGGCGGTTCGTCCTCGCGCGCTTCGAGGAGATGGGACTCGACTGCTTCGAGGCGAAAGGGGCGTTCTACGTCTTCCCGGAGGCTCCCGACGGCGACGACGAGGCGTTCGCCGAGGGCCTCCTCGAAGAACAGAACGTCGCGCTCGTCCCGGGGAGCGTCTTCGGCGAGGGCGGCGAGGGCCACCTTCGGGTCTCTTATGCGACGGGGATGCGCGAACTCCGCGAGGCGATGGACCGTATCGAGGCGTACGTCAGCGGCTGATCTGACCCGGTTCGCACCCGTTTTTTCGTTTTTTCACCGACCGACGCGCACGTGTGAGTATGCAAAGCATTCACACAGACAGAGTGCGTACATCCAACGATGTACGACGAAATCCTGCTCCCCGTCGATGGGAGTCCGGCGGCCGAACAGGCGATACCGCACGTGTTCGACCTCGCGGAGCGGTACGACGCGACGGTACACGTACTGTTCGTCGTGAACACGACGCGGGATAACGCGGGAATCATCGGCGGGACAGTCCTCGAAACGCTGGAGCAGGAGGGCCGACGCGTCGTGGATGAGGTCGTCGAACGCGGCGAGAGCCGCGGCATCAAGACGGTCGGTGCCGTGCGGCGGGGCGCGCCCCACGAAACCATCCTCGACTACGCGGCGGAACACGGCGCGGAAGTCATCGCGATGGCGACCCACGGCCGGACGGGTGTCGAGCGCGTGCTCCTCGGGAGCGTCACCGAGCGCGTTGTCCGGACCGCGCCGGTTCCCGTGCTGACTGTCCGGGCGACGGGGTAGTCGACTCGGCCGTCTCAGGTGGCCGAAGCGACCGAAGACGCCCCGCTCAGAGTGCACCATCGATCATGACACTTGGTGGCACATTTCGAGAGACCAACACGCAAAGTATTATTAAATATGGTTTCCTCGTGCAACACGAATGGTTTCGGGAGGTGACACGGACATCGCCGTGACGGAGGACACGTCCACGTTCCAACTCGGGCTGGACGACCTCAAGCGACGAGGGAGCGCGCTCCTCGTCGTCGGGTCGGTTCCGACGGAACTCTACTCGCGCGCGTCCAAGCAGATGCTCGGCGCTCCCGACGAGCCGCGACGCCGCCTGTTAGTTCTCAACGACTCGACGCCGCTCGATACCCGTCTCGACGCCGATATCCAACGCTCGAAGGAGTGGACCCGCGTGGTGCGGTACTCGACGCTCGAACGGAGCGCAACGGCGTCGTCGTCACCGTCGGCTGTCGTCCCGACTGCGGTCGAGACCTGCGAACGCCGGGTGAGCGGTGGCCTCGGCCAACTCGGCGCGGAACTCGCGACCGACGTGACCGAGTTCGACAGCCTCGCCGGGGGGCTCTCTCCGGCCGAACTCCGCGTCGCGTTCGACTGTCTGCCGTCGCTCCTCTCGCGGTACGAGCGGGACCACGTGTTTCGGTTTCTCCACGTCATGACGTCTCACGTCCGCGCGCGAAACGGGATGGTCCACGTCTGGTCTCCCGGCGACCGCGAGGACGAGATAAACCGGATGCTCGAACCGCTGTTCGACGCCGTCGTCGAACTCGATGTCGAGGGTGCGGAGGCTCGCCAACGTTGGCACCTTCGGCGAAAAGAGGTCTCGTCCGGCTGGTTCCCGTTGGAACCGTGAATTTCTCACGACCAATACGTTTTTTACCCTAATCGTGTCACATAGACTCAATGGAATCGTCCGGGCAGGGCAAGCGGACTGACGCGTCTTCCACGCTGGAAGTCGGCTTTTCGCTCCCTTCGGAAGGCGCGGGGTTGGTCGTTCGGGACAACGTCGAACGCCACCAGTTCATGCTTCGCACGCCGTCGCCTGTCGCGCCCGAGCCGGCCGACCGGCGTCGGTTCTCGCTCCCGACGGACGCGGCGGTCCGCATCGAGACCGACCGTATCGGGTTGGCGGCGAACACGGTCGTCTGCGTCCGCGACGAGGCGGGGTCGATGCTCGCGCAGGTCGACCAGCAGGGACACGAGGAACTCGACGCGGCAACCTACAGCATCGAGCTCTTCGGTGCGGTCAAGACGTACCTCCGAGTCGAGGGGCCGCTGACCGTCGACGCGAAGCCGCTCGAAACCGTCCTCTCGTTCGAGGAGCCGCAGACGGTGTACGTCGGCGCACGGTCGTCGCACGAGAGCCCCGCGACGACGGTGACGACGACGGACGACCCGCTCGACGTGATGGAAGCCGTCTCGGCGTTTAGCTCCGCGCTCAAGACCACGAGCGTCGAGCGGTCGTATCCGACGCTTCGGGGGCACCCGCCGCTCCTCGAACTGGGCGACGAGCTCGATATCCCGGAGGGGCTTCACGTCCCCGAGACCGGCGTCCGGATCGAACTTCCGCCGACGCTGAGTCACATCTTCGTGGCGACGCCGCTGGCGTACTACCTCGGCGCGAGACTCGTCCCCGGTGACGCCCCTCGACTCGTCGCCGACGGGTTCGTCCACGACTTCGACGGCCCCCACGGCTTCGAGGAGTCGGTCGCGCGCGCGCTCAAACGGACGTTCTTCCTCGACTGCGTCGTTCGGACGGAGGGCATCTACGACGTGCCGCTCCACGAGCGCCAGACGGTCGAGTCGCGGACGGACATCGACGTCGAGCGGCTGTACGACGCGTCGCTCGGCGAACAGCTCTCGGCGTACTTCGAGATACCCTACGAGCACATCGCCGACCTCGTCCCGGAGTGGAAGCTGACGACGCACGTCGCGCCGCAGACCGACAACATCGAACTCCTGCCGTTCATCACGAACGACCTCGCGGTCGTCAGGACGCCGACGGGGACCGAAGTCTCCCACTCGGAGGTGCAAGCCGCCGTCGTCGACGATTTCCTCCGCGACGACATCGTCAGGAGCGCGGGCGCGACGACCCCGAACGAGACGTACGTCAAGCCCAGTTCGACCGACTCGGTCGAGCAGGCGTGGATAAGCGACGGAACGCCGGTTGGCGCGAGCAAGACCACGCCCGCCGCCTACCGGAACCGGCTTCAGCGCAAGCCGACGCAGGGAGACATCGGTATCACGGTCGTCTGTAACGACCCGGAGATGCTCGCCGAGACGGACATCGTCGACGAGGTGTACGGCTCGCGCGACGGGCTGTCGTTCGACATCGACGCCCACTACGACCTCAGCCGGGCGGAGCTTCGGGAGATACTCGCCGAGCCGACCGATTTCCTCCACTACATCGGCCACATCGACGACGACGGTTTCCAGTGTCACGACGGCAGGGTCGACGCCGAGACGCTCGACCGCGTCGGGACGGGGGCGTTCTTCCTCAACGCCTGCCAGTCGTACGACCAGGGGCTTGCGCTCGTCGAGGCCGGCGCTATCGGCGGTATCGTCACGTTCAGCGAGGTCATCAACAGTCAGGCGGTCGGCGTGGGGCGCACGCTGGCCCGACTGCTTAACGGGGGGTTCCCGCTGCAGGCATCTCTCGACGTGGTCCGAACCGACAGCGACATCGCCCACCAGTACGGCGTGGTCGGGGACGGCGGGCTGTCGGTCGTTCAGACCGAAAGTGGTGTGGCGGTACTCTGTGAGGTCGCACAGCTGTCAGACGACGAGTACAGTCTCTCGTACAACTCGTATCCAACGTCTCGATGCGGGCCCGGGTCGCTTATCATTCCCGCCTTACCCGAGACGAACGAATACTATCTCTCCTCGCAGGGTCTCTCCGACATCAGGCTCACGGAGGCGGAGCTTCGAAACTTCCTCGCGTTAGAACAGATTCCAGTCGTCTACGACGATACCGTCTACTGGGACTGCGAATTCCTCTCGTGATTACGGGCCGTAGATGACTCCGGTGTTGCCGGCTGCCACGCTTCCTGCCTGTGAGAGCAGGAGCGTGAGCGTGAACAGGACGCCCATCATGCGGGGGTTCTGACGGAGGTACGCGACCATCTGGTTGCTGTCGTCGGACATGTGCACTTACCCCAAGGAGCGAGCGCGAAATATAATTTTTCGTGTATATCTGATATGAAAATAACTTAATTAAGTGAACACGTGTCGCAAGTAATCGTCGACGCCGCAAACGGCGCTGTGGGCGCGCGAAAGCGGGAAAGAGAAATGGAAGGGGTCGGCGTCCGGAACGCTCACACCCGATTAGGAGCTGTCGATATCGACTTCGCCGCCGATGTCTCGGTAGACTGCGGAGATTCCCTCGGTTTCGTCGAGTTGACCAAGCGTCTCGTCGAGCTCGCGCCGGAGTTCGGTCAACCGGGCGGTGAGCTGCTGATACTCCTCGTTTTCTTCGAGCGCCGCTTCGTCCTTTTCGGACTCTAAGAGCGCCTTCTTCGACGCGAGGGAAAACAGGTCCTGAATCCCGACGTCGTAAGCGTTTCGCAGGATGAGGTTAGAGACGGTGTCAGTCAACGCTTCACGCGAGACGGGCTTGACGAGGTAGTCGTCGAAGCCCATGGCGATGATGTCGAAGTCGGGCTCGACCGCGGTCACCATCGCGACGCGGCACTCGAAGCCACGGTCCCGAATCTCCGAGAGCGCTTCGTCGCCCGAGAGGTCGGGCATTCGACGGTCGAGGAGAACAACGTCAACCTCGTCGTCGAGCTTATCCAGCGCCTCGCGGCCGCCGTAGGCGACACGAACGCTGTAGTCGTTCCTAAGCCAGGTTGCGTACAGATCGGCGAGGTCAGGCTCATCTTCAACGATGAGCACCAGTGGCTGTTCTGCGCTCATTGGTAGTGTAGGGGTGTTCCGGGGACGCTCACGAAACTCAATGTCGTGCAGTGGTATATCAAAATACCTCTTGTCTAACGCCGTCCGAAACTGCGCTTGTGCGCACTAATTGCCCCCCGGAGTTGTTATACATTCCGGCGAATCGAACAGATTTCACCTGTCAGATGTCTCTGAGATCTCTTCGACGGTGATTCGGTTCGCCTCGACGTCCTCCAAGACCGCGCCCCACCCGCCGACGGTGTAGGTTCCCTCGTCGGTCTCGACGGTCAGACAGACCTGCCCCGCGAGTTCGGAAAACGACAACGTGTCTGTCGGCGCGGAGACCGCCGTGTAGTACACGTCGGTCACTTCGCCGGTGAACTCTATGGGGTCGCGTTCGTCGGTCTCGTAGCCTTTGATGTGGGTGATGATACGCTTCCCGTCGCGGATGAGCGGTTCCGTGTCCTGCACGAAGTGTCTGATGTCGGAGTACACGAACGGGGGTTCGTCCGTCTGTGCGTCGTAGACGACTTCCCAGACCTCCCACAGCGCCGTCTGGAAGTACCAGTGGAAGACGTACGCCAGCGTGTAGTCGTCGACGAGGACGCCGTACTGGTTCACCGAGCTGTCGTGCGGCGCGAAACACGCGCCCGTCCGGTCGACGATAGCGACGAACGGCGTCGGGAGGGTGCGGTGTCTGACCTCCGTGGCGACCCCGTCGTACTCCTGTTCTGCGAGCGGTTCGAGCTCGTCGGTCCGCTCGGGGTGCAACACGACCTTCACCAGCGCGCCGTTCTCGTACGCCTCCGAGAGCGCCGGCTTGAGTTCGTCGAACTGCTCGGGGGTGACGGACAGTTGCACCTCGCCGTCCGCCTCTCGTATCATCTCTTCGGCCCGCTTGAACACCGTCTCGAAGCGCTTGACGATGCTCAGCATGTGCCGGTCCACCGCTGGCTGTTGCCAGCGCGTCTCGATTTCTTCTGCCGCCTCGTCGAGTTGGACGGCGCGGCTCTTGAGGTCCTCCATCACTGACCGGGGGTCGCACGCTCGCGCGTGGAGACTGTCCTGTTCGTAGGTCTCGATGTAGCCCTTCGCTTCGAGGTCGCGGAGAACATCGTAGATACGGGCGGTCGGGACGGCACAGGCGTCGGCGAGTTCGGTCGCGCTCGCCGCTCCGAGCTGCAGAAGCGCGACGTAGGCCTCCGCCTGATACTGTGACAACCCAGCGTTCCGAAGTGCGGTCCGTAGCTCCGCGGTATCCATCGCTTGTAGATGCACGACATACATCCGTATTAATTATCCCATGTTCTCGTCCCGCGTGCAACCGGGTAACGAACCGTCAGACCGCTGATTCGGTGTGGATGACGAGAGCGCCGAGAGAAGTGAGCGGGGCCGAAGAAGCGGAAGAGGCGGGAGCGCCGAAGAACCGAACGAGACGGGAGAACCGGAACAGACCGGAGAACGCGTTACTCGCTCGGGCTGTAGTTCGGCGCTTCGTCGGTAATCATCACGTCGTGGGGGTGTCCCTCGGTCTGGCCGGCGGCGGAGACGCGGACGAAGCGGGCGCGCTCTTTGACCTCGGGGATGGTCTCGGCGCCGACGTAGCCCATGCCGGACTGCATGCCACCGACGAGCTGGTGAAGCTCGGACGCGAGCGAGCCCTTGTACGGCGTCGCGGCCTCGACGCCCTCGGGGACGTACTCCTCGTCCTCGTTGTCCTCCTTGAGGTAGCGGTCGGCACCGCCGGACTGCATCGCGCCGACGGAGCCCATGCCGCGGTACTGCTTGTACTTCTTGCCGTTCATCGTGATGACGCGGCCGGGGGCCTCGTCGGTACCGGCGAAGTAGGAGCCGAGCATGACGGCGTCGGCACCGGCGGCGACTGCCTTGATGGCGTCGCCGGAGTAGCGGATGCCACCGTCGGCGATAACCGGGATATCGTACTCGGCGGCGACGTCGGCGACCTCCGCGACGGCCGAAATCTGAGGCATGCCGGAACCGGAGACGACGCGGGTCGTACAGATGGAACCGGGGCCGATGCCGACCTTGATGCCGTCCGCGAAGTCGACGAGTTCGGCCGCGGCCTCGCGCGTGCCGACGTTCCCGACGACGACGTCCGCCTCGACGGACTCCTTGATGTCGCGGGCGGTGTCGATGACGTTGAGGTTGTGCGCGTGGGCGCAGTCGATGAAGATGACGTCGACGCCGGCGTCGTCAGCCATCTGTGCGCGCTCGTCGTCGAACGGACCGACGGCGACGCCGCAGACGAGGCGGCCGTCGTCGTCGCGGGCGGCGTTCTCGTGTTCGCGGCGCTGGAGGATGCCCTGCATCGTGACGAGGCCGACGAGACGGCTGTCGTCGTCGACGATGGGGACGCGCTCTATCTTGTGGTCGTACATGAGTTCGAGCGCGTCGCGGGCGGTCACCTCGCGCTCGGCCGTGATGACCTCGTCGGTCATGGCCTCGCTGACCTCGTCGGACTCGCCGACTTCGAGGTACGGGCGGATGTCGGTGCCGGAGATGATGCCGAGGACCACGTCGTCGTCGTCGACGACGGGCGCGCCGGAGACGCCGGCGCGCTCCATCATCTCGTCGACCTCGCTGATGGTCTGGCCGGGGTTGGCCGTGACCACGTCTTCGCGGCGGATGACGAGTTCGTCGGCGCGCTTGACGCGCTCGATTTCGCGGACCATCTGCTCGGCGTTCATGTTGCGGTGGAGCACGCCGAGGCCGCCCTCGCGGGCCATCCCGATAGCCATCCCGCTCTCGGTGACGGTGTCCATCGCCGCAGAAAGGATGGGAATGTTGAGTTCGACGTTCTTCGAGACGCGCGTCGACACGTCGGCGTCGTCGGGTTCGACGCGGCTCTCCATCGGGCGGAGCAGCACGTCGTCGAATGTGAGGGATTCGGGCACCCGTAGCTTCTCGGTGAAGGGTTCTCGGTCAGGAACGTCGTTCGCCATATCAAGCGTGGTTGCGGCGACGACAAAAGGGTTGCGAGATAGCACGGGCGTGTCGATGTATCGCAAACCAGTTCGGTGATGTATACATGTGCGTGAGTATTCTTCGCATCGCCGGCGGACCGAGACGGACACCAGAACACGTGACGACACCCGCGAGCGACGGACGCCCTTGACCCCGACCGCGCCGGGACGTTCGTCCCCTCGTCACGGTGTACCGAATCACAAGACCATCGTGAATAATCACCATATTCACGAACTTGTACCACCGTATCTTCGAGATTTCAATCTATATCCGAAGAATCGTCAGTCTCTTTTATAATAGGGCCAGAGAAATCTATGTCCCATGCGGTCGTATCCCACACAACGTTTAATACTCCTGTCCTAATGTAATCTTGTATGGACTCCACGTGTCCCGCCGCATCGCGCATTGCCGGTCAAACGACCTCCGACTCCGGCATTCTCTTTACAGCGATGTGGCAGACATTTAAACGGGAGTTCAATTTCGGACGAAATGGGCTTCGCGTGCAGAGCGCCAGCACGCCCCTGTCCGAATTGCGTTCGTATCGCCGCTTGGGCCATGGTGAAGGCCAGTAACATCGAATGAGTGTCTCACGCCACCCGGTCGCCCTTCGCCTCGAGCAACAGGTAGGGGGTGCCACCCGTCTGCTCGCAACCGTCATGGGGCTTCCCCTCATCGACGGTATCTTCCCAGCGCTCATCATCGCGGGGGCGCTGACGACCACCACGGGCGACCCCTCGGTCACGGGCATCCTCCAGACCGGCCTGCTCATCTTCGGCGGCTCCGCGACGGTCGCGGTCATCCTCGCCGAGATGGACGGCACGCGCCGCGAACAGCTCACGTCCATCCTCCTGCTCGGCGTGCTGCTCATCCCGGTGGCGGTCGCCGAGGCCGCCGTCGCGGAGACCATCGAGACGCTCCTGAACTTCGAGTTGTTCCACCGCTTCGCCGGCCTCGTCATCCTCGCCGTGGCGGCAAAGACGGCCTCCTCGAAGGTCGGTGAGTACCTCCCCTCGCCGAGCATCATCATCGGACTTGGCCTCGTTGCGAGCCTCGAGCCCTCCGGGTTCGAACTCATCGTCAACCCCAACCCGATGCGCCTGCTCAGCGCCGGTGCGGCGGCCGGCACGGGCGTCGGCTTCGCCGGTGCCGTCGCGCTGTTCGCCCCGCAGCTCCGCGGCAACGTCGACATCGACCTCTTCCGTTTCGGTAGCTCGGTCGCCCTCGGCATGCTGGCGCTCGAAGTGCTCGGCCTGATGCCGACGCAAGCGCCCGTCGCCCTCGGCGTCCTCGGCGTCACCGCGCTGTTCTCGTTCGACCCCGGTTCCGACGGCGCGGACCTCGACGAGTTCGTCGACGACGCCCCCTCCCCCGAGTCGGCCACGCCCAACGCCAACGGCGCGGTCGCAGACGGCGGTGACGACGCCGACCCGACCGACTACGACGCGCTGGTGGACGACGCGGACGAGACCGACGACGACTCCGAACCGGGGTACGGCTACCCCGGCGAGGAGGAGTCCCGCGCGCCGTGGCTGTAACCCGCCGGGCGACTTTTTCTCCCGGCCGACGAACCCCGTCGCATGCGACGGACCTTCGACGTTCGAACCGAGCGCCGGCTTCAGGTCATCGACGTGACGGACGAAGTCGCGGACGCGATACCCGCCGACTCCGACGGCGTCTGTACGGTTTTCTCGAAACACACCACCACCGGCGTCTGCGTCAACGAGGCCGAACCCCGACTGCTCGGTGATATCGAGTCGATGCTCGCCGAGGCGGTCCCCGACGACGGCTGGGACCACGACGAACTCGACGGGAACGCCGACTCGCACCTCCGGGCACTCCTCGTCGGCAACGGCGTCTCGATACCGGTCGCGAGCGGCGACCTCGACCTCGGTCGGTGGCAGTCCGTCCTCCTCGTGGAGTGCGACGGCCCGCGCACCCGGACCGTGACGGTGGCGACGCCCTGAACCGGTCCGGGGTGCGGCCTCGCGGCCGCCCGCGGCGACGCGGACTCCAACCGCTGGCGGAGGGCTTACTTACTTCGGGACGGTTGCACGGGTATGAGCAACCGCGTCGTACAAGGACGAATGGTCACGCCCGAGACGCTCGCCGAACTCGTCGAGGGCGAACGCCCGATGGACGCCGAGCCGATTCAGGACGCCGACTTCGACTGCCCGGAGTGCGGCGAGAACGTCATCCAGGTGGGCTACATGCCGAGCGTGACGGAGTTCGTGACGGCCTACAAGTGCCAGGAGTGCGACTGGGCCGACGACGACCGCGACGAGTAGAATCGAAACCCCTTTAAGAAAAATCGCCATACGAGAGAGTGCAGACAGCACGAATCGGGGCTGTGGCCAAGCCCGGCATGGCGACTGACTCCAGAGGCTTGGCGCCCGGGACGACACTCCAGCTGATATACTGAGCGGCCGACTGATCATCGGCCGTGTTGACGACCCTCTGGAGTTCCGAGGTGCCCACCGGAGATATCAGTCGATCGGGGGTTCAAATCCCTCCGGCCCCACTCTAACCTTAATTCTTTCGTAGGGTTTTATTTAGTAGCAGAGGCGCTGTACCGCCGGTTTAGCGGAACCCCGGAGGTGCGTTCTCTGTGAGCGATTCTCCACCAGAGAAGAGCGACAGCGCCGCCAAGGGTGAGGGGCGAACAGTTCGGTAGTCCAGTCAATACAGTTCTTCCGCAAGGGCCACGAAGCCGCCCTCACAGTAGAAACGCGAGGGTGCCCAGCGCGAACCCCGCGGCCACCGCGGCCGTCAGCCGAAACGCCTGCTCGTCGGGCACGCGGAAGACGCCCGCTGCCATCACCGAGACGGACCCGCCGAAGAGGACGCCCCGAAACACCTCGGCAACGCCCGAGATAGAGTCCGCTGGAGCCACCGTGTGGAGCGCGACCAACCCCGCGAACCCGAGGAGGACTAGCGCACCGTCGCGCCGGACGTCCCGCGGTTGCTTCTCCATACCCCGCAGTTGTTGTCGCTCGTTTGAAAACTATTGACGTTCGGCCCGGAGAAAATACCACAAAGATACCAATGAACTATAGGCGCTTGGAGCGACGGCGCGGTATGGTACGGGACACAGCGCGCCGACTCGCCGAGTACCTCAGCAGGCGAATCGGCGACGGACTCCGGACGGTAGTCATCGCCGACGACGACGGATACGAACTGGAGTATCTCCGCGACGACCTCTCGGAGCAATACACGAAAGGGACGTTGACTGAAGTCGTCTCCGACCTCCGCGTCGAGACGCCGTTTGCGACGCCCGGAATCGACACCCACCCCATCGGCGAACGCCGCGCCGTCGTCCACTACTACGAGAACGCGTTCGTCCTGCAGTTTCCGTTCTCCGAGGCGGAGCGAATCATTATCAGCATCGGAACCGACGCCGGGACGGACCTCCTCCAGTTCATCGAGGACTGTCGGCGAATCGTCGACCGGAGCGGCTGAGCGTCGGCCCGTTGGTCGTCGACGGTCCGACGACCCGGGACGACCCGGAACGACCACGGGACGACCACGAGACGACGCCGGCGCTGCACAACGATTTTCTCGCGCGCTCCCGACGTGAGAGTGATGGAACTCGTCTCTGTCGCCGCGCTCGCCGAGAACCGCGTCATCGGCCGCGACGGCGAACTCCCGTGGCCGAGCATCCCCGCCGACAAAGCACAGTACCGAAACCGCATCGCCGACGATCCGGTGGTGCTCGGCCGGACGACGTTCGAGTCGATGCTCGACGACCTGCCGGGGAGCGCCCAAATCGTCATGAGTCGAAGCGAGCGGTCGTTTTCGGTCGACACGGCTCACCGCGCGGCGAGCGTCGAGGAGGCGGTCGACATCGCGGAATCGCTGGGCGCGGAGACCGCCTACGTCATCGGCGGGGCCGCCATCTACGCGCTGTTCCAACCACACCTCGACCGGATGGTGCTGAGCCGCGTTCCCGGCGAGTACGAGGGCGACACGTTCTACCCCGAGTGGGACGACGACGAGTGGAAACTCGATTCGGAGACCGACTACGAGGGCTTCACGCTCCAAGAGTGGGTCCGCGTCGCCCGCGACTGAGACCGCAGCGGCGACCCGCGGCTACTTCCGGGCCGGGGACGACCCCGTGTTGTCGGCATCGACGAGGTCCAACAGGAACGAGCGAACCGTCGCCGCCGTCTCGTCCCACGTCGGGTGCGCGAGAAAGCGGTCGCGGGCCGAAAGCGAGAGCGACAGCAGTCGTCGACGGTTCCGACACAGCGGAGCCACGGCGTCGGTGATTTCGGCCGAATCGGCCGGGTCCACGAGGAAACCGTCCTCGCGGTGAGTGACGAGTTCGTTCGCGCCGCCGGCCGACGAGACGAGCGCCGGCAGGCCGAACCCCATCGCCTCGACCGCCGCGATGCCGAACCCCTCGTAGTGCGAGGGGAGCGCGAACAGGTGCGACTCTCGGAGCGTCGCGGCGAGGTCGGCGTCCGAGAGCCGGCCCGTGAAGGTCACGCGGCCGTCGACGCCGCGGGCGACGGCGAGGTCCGAAAGGGAGTCGGCGTAGTCGGCGTCGACCGTCGCGCCGACGACCGTCAACTCCCAGTCGCCGCGGACACGGGAGAGACCGCGGAGCAGGCCGTCGACGTTCTTCCGCGGTTCGAGGTTACAGACCGTGACGACCCGGAGCGGCCCGTCGGCGGCGCGCACCCGTATCTCGTCGTCGCCGAGGGGCGCGCCGAACGACGAAAAACGGTCGCCGGCGGGGTACGCCACGACGCTCGGTTCGGGGTCGGTGACGGCCGCGACCGTCTCTTTCGTCGTCTCGCTGTTGAACACGAACGCGTCCGCGGAGCGGAGATACCGGGATTCGACGGCGCGTCTGGCGTGTCGTCTCCACGCCCGGAACTGCTCCAGCGAGTTGAGGTGGTGGACGACCGAGACGACTGGAACGTCGTCGTCGAGCGCGGCGTTCGCGCCGGCGAGCGAGGGGTGACACAGTTCGTCTTGCAAGAGCACGTCTACGTCGAGGCCGCGGAGGCGACGCGCGGCGGAGACGTTGTCTCGGAGTCGCTTTCGGTACGACCGCTCGGGGAGCGAGACGACGGTCACGTCGTCGCCGGCGGCGCGGAGCCCATCGACGAGTTCTGAGTCGTAGCGATAACCTCCCGAACGGTCGTCGAGCGGGCCGTAGACGACGATTCCAACCCGCACGTCAGAGCGGCGTCTCGTAGGTCGCGCTCGCGACGTCGTCCTCCCAGATGCGAACGGAGACGTGTTGGGGCGCGTCGAGTGACGCCGCCTCGACGAACTGTTCGCACACCTCGTGGGCGAACCGCTCGACGCTCGGGTTCTGCCCGGCGAACTCGACGAGTTCGTTCATGGTCTCGTCGCGGTAGCGAGACAGCGTCGCGTCCAGCGCGGCCTTCACGTCGTCGATATCGACGAGATAGCCGTACTCGTCGAGTTCCGGGCCCGAGAGTTCGACCTCGACGGTGAACGTGTGGGAGTGGAGCTCACCCTCCGGTCCGGGGTTCGGAACCGTCAGGTAGTGCTGGGCGATGAGGTCCCTGCGAACCGAGACGCGGTACATGAACTGTCAAGCGTTCCGGTAGGTAAAGAGGATTTGGACGGCCTCGTCGGGGGCGTCTTCGAGGAGACGGTAGGCGCGCGCGGCGGACTCGACGCCGATTCGGTGGGTCACGAGCGGGTCAAGCGGGAGGTCTTCGAGGTGGTCCCACGCCAACGAAAAGCGGCGGTCGGCGTCCCAGCGCCCCCGGAGGTCGGGGTCGATGGTGCTGACCTGACTGCTCTCGACGCTGATGCGCGAGCGGTGGAACCGCCCGCCGAGGTCGAGGGTGGCGGGCTTGGTGCCGTACCACGACCCGACGACGACCCGGCCGTCGTACCGCGTCACCGACAGGGCGTCGTCGAGCGCGTCGGGGTCGCCCGAGAGTTCGAGCGTCAGGTCGGCCCCGTCGGCGGGGGCGTCCAGCGACTCGGGGTGGACCGCCTCGTCGGCACCGAGACCCTCGGCGATGGACCGGCGCTCGGCCACGCAGTCGACCGCGGTCAGACTCCCGAGCGGGAACTGCGCGAGGAGCGCGGTGGTCACGAGGCCGACGACGCCCTGTCCGAAGACGACGACGTGCTCGCCGATGAGCGGCCGACCGTCCATCACGAAGTTGAGCGCAGTCTCCATGGTCGGCAGGAGCGCGGCGCGCTCGTCGGTCACGTCGTCGGGGACGGAGATGAGTTCCGAGGGGGACGCGAGAAAGCGGCTCTCGTGGGGGTTGAACGCGAAGACGCGGCTCCCGAGCCGCGAGTCCGGTACGTCGTCGCCGACGGCCTCGATTTCGCCGACGGCGGCGTAGCCGTAGCGGAGCGGAAACGAGAGGTCGCCGTCGAGCGCCGCGATGGACTCGTCGGCGGCGAGGTCGGTCGGGGCCTCGCCGCGGTAGACGAGCCGCTCGGTGCCGGAGCTCACGGCGGAGGTCAGGGTGCGGACCCGGACCTCGCCGGGGCCGGGTGCGGGCACGTCGCGGTCGCGGACCTCGACGCGTTCGGGGGCCACGAAGTAGACCGCGCGACCCTCCATCGCTCAGTCGTCTGCGGTCTCGACGGTGGCGTCGGCGAACTCGACGGTCGTGCCGCGGTGGCGGCAGTCTTCGAGCGCGTGCTTGGCCGCGAAGCCGGCCTCGTGGGCGTTCGACGCCGTGCCGATGCCGACTTTGAGTTCCACGTCCGCCTCGGCCTCGACGTGGTCGATGGCGTCGCGGTACTGGTCTTCTGTGAGGTCGGGCGTGACCGAGATGATGTTGTCGCCGCCGACGAAGAACGACAGCGCGCCGTGTTCCTCGCGCAGGTGGCGCATGAGCGACGCGTAGCCCTGTTCGATGTGGATGAACGTGTCGAACTCGTTGAGGCGGTCGGTGTACTTGCCCGTCGCGTCGTTCACGTCGAAGTGCGCGATTTGGAGGTCGGTCGCCGAGCGGTCGGCGTCCGCGAGCGTCTCCCCGGAGAGTACCTCGCGGCGGTCGCCATCCTGTGCGCTTCCGGCGCGCTGGATGCGGTCGGTGGCGCGTTCGAGTGCGACCGCGGGCGACCGGTCGGCGCCGATACCGAGACTGAGCGTTACGGGATAGCGGTTTCCGATAGACTCCTGCAGCAGTTCGTGGTCGTCGCGGTCGAGCCCGTTCGTGACCGCGACCATGTTGTCGAACCGGGTGAAAAACGCGTACCCGTCGCGAGAGCCGACGAACTGGGCCAAGTCGGCGAAGAGCCGCGACTGGAGCGTTTGAAGGTCCATCTCCCGCCGCGGGTCCGGGGTGACCGTCCACGGCCCGTAGTTGTCGATTTGGACGAGTGTCAGCTGCGTGTTCGTCACGGTAAACGAGTAGGGCGACGCGCATATTGGTCTTTGGTTCTGTGACGGTCCCGCCGCAACCCCGTGAGTCCCTCAGGCCGACGACTCGCGAATCGTCCGGCTGGCGACCACGTCGAGGACCGCCCACGTCAGCACCCACACAACGAGCGCCGTGAGGACGATGGCCGTCGTCGACAACAGCGGGAGGACGACGGAGAATGTGGCCACGATGGAGTAGGTCAGAAACAGCGCGACCATCGCCGTCACGAGCCCGTAGACGCCCATGGCGCTGTTGCCGGTCGCCGGCCCGCGAAGCCACCCGACCAACCGCTTCGAAGAGACACCCATACCCCGACATATGTCACCAATGAACATAATGGTTCTCTCGGGCGAACGTTCAACAGCCCCGGCTCCTTACCGAGGACGATGGATTACCGAGGTGTGGTTCTCGACGTTGACGGAACCGTTGTCCGCGGCGACGAAGCGATCCCGGGCGCGCTCGACGGACTCGCGACCGTCGACGCCGCCGGACTCGACCGACTGTTCGTCTCGAACAACCCGACGAAGGCCCCCGTCGCCTACGAGGCGCGGCTCCGCCGGGCCGGAATCGAGGCGACCGCCGACGAGGTCGTCACCTCGGGCACGACCACCACGGCGTACCTCGCCGACAGACACCCCGGTGCGCGGACGTTCTGCATCGGCGAGTCGGGCTTCCACGATCAGCTTCGAGACGCCGGCCTCGAACTCGTCGGGGCGGGCGACGAGCCCGAAGTCGTCGTCGTCGCCATCGACCGCGAGTTCGACTACGACGACCTCCGCGACGCCAACCGCGCGCTCCGCACCGGGGCGGCCTTCTACGGCACCGACCCCGACGTCATCATCCCGACCGCCGACGGCGACATCCCCGGATCGGGCGCGATTATCAACGCCGTCGCGGGCGTCGCCGAGCGCGACCCCGACGCGATTCTCGGCAAGCCCTCGCGGGTCGCACAGGAGTACGTCCTCGACAGACTCGGCCTGCCGCCCGAAGAGGTCCTCATCGTCGGTGACCGCCTCGATACCGACATCGCGTTCGGCCTCGATGCGGGCATGGGGACCGCGCTCGTCCGAACCGGCGTGACCGACGACGCGGCCCTCGCGGCGAGCGAGTACGAACCCGACCACGTCCTCGACGGCCTCGGCGACATCGGTCGCATCCTCTCGAAATAGGTCACATCCTCTCGAAATAGCCGCCCTTCGGCCGCGAGAGTGGCTGAGAGTCGACTTCCGAACCGCCGCCATCACCACCTGCACAATCATTATCGTTCTGACGCGACAACTACCGACCGGGTGAAGCCCATGTCCGGAAAGAAGATTCTGCTCCTCGCCGGCGACTTCGTCGAGGACTACGAGATTATGGTACCGTTCCAGGCGCTGCAGATGGTGGGTCACGAGGTCCACGCGGTGTGTCCGGAAAAGGAAGACGGCGACCGGTGTAAGACCGCCGTCCACGACTTCCGCGGCGACCAGACGTATCTGGAGACCCGCGGTCACGACTTCGCGCTGAACGCGACGTTCGCCGATATCGACCCCGCGGACTACGACGCGCTCGTCGTCCCCGGCGGCCGCGCGCCGGAGTATCTCCGCGGCTACGACGAGGTACTGGACGCCGTCCGGCACTTCTTCGACGAGGGCAAGCCGGTCGCCGCAATCTGCCACGGGCCACAGATTCTCGCCGCCGCGGGCGTCCTCGACGGCTACGAGATGACCGCCTATCCCGCCGTTCGCGCGGAAGTCGAGCGCGCGGGTTGCTCGTGGGTCGACGAGGTGACCGTCGACGGCAACCTCGTCACGGGGCAGGCGTGGCCGGACCACCCCGAGTGGCTGGCGGCGTTCCTCGACGTTCTCGGCACCGAAATCAGCCACGAACCGGCCGCAACGGCCGCTGACGACTGATTCGCCGAGCCGCTCACACGATATCGCGTGTGAGAATGTCTGACAAAGATTTTTATTAGGGGCGACGAAGGGAGTGGTATGGAAGAGCCGAACAGCCCGTACTTCCGCGAACAGGTCGACGACGTCGTCGAATCGGACCCCCAAGACCGCGAGGTTATCATCGTGGAAGGCGAGGCTATGAGTCTTCGAAGCTATAAGAAGCGCCGCTACTGACCCGGCGGGGCGTCCCCGAGTCCGCCGCGACACCCGTCGCTGGCGGCTTCGATTTCTGCGAAAAGAATGCGAGTGCGTGTCGGCGCGAGCGGCGAGCGACGCTTAGAACGCGTCGCCGACGACGGTCACGTCGGCCTGCAGCTCGTCGCGGAGCGCGTCGTGGACGTGGCAGATGTCCTCGGCGAGTTCCGTGATTTCGGCGAACTCGTCGTCCGAGAGGTCGGACTCCACGTAGACGTCGAAGCTGATGCTCGTGAGGTCGTCGCCGTCGTCGAGGTCGGCGTCGGCGTCGATCTGGACCTTACCGAGGTCGTCGAAGCCCGTCTTCTGACCGCCGACGCGGAAGGCGGGGAGGAAACAGGAGGCGTACGTCGCGACGAGCGCGGCGTTCGGGTTCGGACCCGTTTCGTCGGTGGCGTCGATCTGGAGGTCGAAGTCGCCGACCTGGCTCGTGCATGCGAAACCGTCCTCACTGACAGTAGAGGTCTGGATGTCGGACATTCATTCCGAGGAACGGAGCGACCGACCCTAAAAGTTCCTCAATAGGACAACGGTGTGCACAAGCGACGACCCGAAACGGGGCGTCGCCGAGCAGGGCGAGGGCCTATTCGAGCGTGAACGACTCGTCGCCGTCGAGGGCGTGGACCTCGGCCTGACTGCCGGCGGCTTTCACCTCGCGCTCGAAGTCGCGCACGTCGATTTCGATGGCCGGGAACGTGTTGTAGTGCATCGGGAACACGTGGTCGACGCCGAGCCAGTCGGCGGCGACAGCGCCCTGCCACGGCCCCATCGTGTAGTGGTCGCCGACCGGAAGCGCGGCCGCGTCGGGTTCGAAGTACGCGCCGAAAATCTCGCGCATGTCGGTCATGAGTCCCGTGTCGCCCGCGTGGTAGAACGTCGTCGAGTCGGCGTCGGTCTCCTGTGTCGGCAGCGTATCGCTAATCATGTAGCCGCCGGGCATGCCGGCCTCGTGCTCGTAGCCGGTGTTGATGCCGTTGGTGTGGTCGGCACGGACCATCGTGACGAACGCGTCGCCGAGTTCGACCGTCCCGCCGATGTTCATCCCGATGGTCTCGTCGACGCCCATCTCGGCTTCGACGTAGCCGGTGAGTTCGGGCGTGCCGACGACCGTCGCGCCGTCGAACTCGCCTGCGTGGGCGATGTGGTCCGCGTGCCCGTGTGTGAGGAGTACGTAGTCCGGCGTCTCCACGTCGCTCGGGTCGAGAGACGTGGCGGGGTTGTCGAAGAACGGGTCGATGAGAAGCGAGGTGTCTCCGACCGTGACGTACCACGTCGAGTGACCGTGCCAGGTGAGTTCCATAGCACTCGGTTGTTACAGGCGAAATACACAAAAAGCTATTCGCAGGGGGCGGTGTGACCGCTTTTCGGCGGTGTCACTCATCGGAGTTTCTCGGCGACATCCGACGGGGCGGCTCCGCCGCTCTCGTGTCGGTTTCGACAGCAGAATCGGCCGCCCGAGTCCACTCGAACGAACTGTCCGGGACGGCCGATACACGTCCGTCACCCCATAACCACAAAAACGATGAGAATCGTGCAAGAATGTCCCACGCCACCGGCCGACTCGTGCAATGTAAAAGCCTATCACGCCGCCCGCCAACGCGTGGGGCATGCATCACGTCCGATTCCGCGACCCCGCGGGCGCGGTTCGAACCGGCAAGTGGCACGGCGATTCGGTCTCCTTCGGCGGCGAGCGCTACGACCTCGACGAGGTCGATGTGCTCCCCCCATGCGAGCCGTCGAAAATCGTCTGTATCGGCCGCAACTACGCCAAGCACGCCGAGGAGCGCGACGAGGAGGTCCCCGACCGGCCGCTTTTGTTCCTCAAGCCGCCGAACGCGCTCGCCGGTCACGGCGACACTGTGACGCTCCCCGCGGGCAAGGAGAACGTCGAACACGAGGCCGAACTCGCGGTCGTCATCGGCGAGCAGTGCCGGAACGTCGCGGCCGAGGACGCCGAGGACGTCATCGCCGGTTACACCGTGATGAACGACGTGTCCAACCGCGACGACCAGGACATCGAGACGAACTGGGTCCGCGGGAAGGCGTTCGACGGCTCGGCCCCGCTCGGGCCGGTCCTCGCCGACCCCGACCACCTCCCCGACGACGCGAGCATCTCGCTCCGCGTGAACGGCGAGACGCGACAGGACTCCAGCATCGAGCATCTCATCTTCTCGATTCCCGACCTCGTCGCCGAAATCACGACCTACATGACGCTCGAAGCCGGCGACGTCATCTCGACGGGGACGCCCGAGGGCGTGGGCCCGCTGGAAGACGGCGACACCGTCGAGGTCGAAGTCGAGGGCGTCGGCGTCCTCGAACACGACGTTCGACAGGACTGAGGCGTCCTTTTTTCACCTCGGAGCCGTGACGGAGCCGTATGCGTGTCCCTCGATTGACACTCGTCGGCGTCGCGATACTCGCACTCAGCGCCGTCGCGGGCGTCGTCCTCCTTCCCGCACTTCCCTCCTCGGTCGCGATTCACTTCGGCATCGGCGACGACCCTGACTCCTTCGTCGCCGCCCCGCTCGGCGTGCTGCTCATCCCGGTCATCGGCATCGGCGCGCTCCTCGTCACCCGGTTCGCCGGGGCAATGGGACGCGGAACCAGCGTCCCACCCGTCTTCGATACGATACTGGCGACGTTTCTCGCGTACGTGCAGGCGCTCGTCCTCGCGTACAACCTCGACGCGCGGTTCGACATGCTCGTCGCGGTCCTCCCGGCGGTCATCACCTTCGGCGTCGTCGCCGTCGTCCTCGACCGCGCGGGCTGAGAGGACAAACCCTATAATTAGGCTGGCCTAATCCCCGCCGAATGCGACTGACGCGACGGGACGCGCTGGCCGTGCTCGCCGGTCTCGGCGTCACCGGCGGGGCCGTGTCGCTGACGCAGTTCGACCCGCCGACCGCCGAGTCGACCGGCGAGGGTCGCGGTTCGGACGGCGAACGTGGCGGTGACGGCGACGCCGACGCCGACGGCACCCCGCCGACCGCGGTGCGCGAGACGATGGTCGCCGCGGCCGAGGTGGTCTACCCGAGTGCGGCCGAAGGAGTCTCGGAGTTCGTCGAGACCTACGTCGTCGGGCGCGCGAGAGACGACTCGCGGCGGGCCGCGATGGTCGATGCCGCGACCGAGTTGGACGACGTGGCCCGCGACTGGGAGGGCGCGGCCTTCACCGACCTGCCGGCGGACGACCGCGACCGCCTGCTCCGCGAACTCGGCGTCGACGCGGCCGACCCGGTTCCGGCTGGAACGCTCTCCGAGCGCCTTCGATTTCACGTCGTGAACGAACTGCTCTACGCCTTCTACGCCTCGCCGACCGGTGGCCGCCTCGTCGGCATCGAGAACCCCATCGGCCACCCCGGCGGGGCCGAGAGCTACCGGCGGGCGACGATGGACGACCCCGAGACGACTGACTCCGGCGGTGAGGGCGATGGATAGGACCTCCGTCGCCGACGCCGACGTGTGCATCGTCGGTGCCGGACCCGCCGGCGGCCTCGTGGCCCATCGTCTCGCCGAGTCGGGCGCGACGGTCGTCGTCCTCGAAGCCGGGCCGCGCTTCGACGGCGACAGGCGGGAACAACTGGAACAGCACGTCCGTCCCGGCCTCGGTGGCCCGTGGGAGATGGGCGGCCCGCGGGACGCGTTTTCCTCCACCGGCGAGTCGTTCTACCCGCTGAACGCCGCCCGCGTGAAGGGCGTCGGCGGGTCGACGCTCCACTGGCAGGGGATGGTGATGCGCCTCCACGAGCGCGACTTCGAACTCGACGCCAGACACGGCGTCGGGGCCGACTGGCCAATCGGCTACGACGACCTCCGACCGTACTACGCCGCCGCAGAGCGCGAGTTCGGCGTCGCGGGCGCGGCCGACAACCCCTACGCGCCGCCACGGGACGAGCCCTACCCGCTTCCCGCCTTCCGGCCGTCGCACTCGGACTCCATCTTCGCCGAGGCCTGCGAGCGCCTCGGCATCGACATGCACTCGGTGGGAAACGCCCGCAACTCCGAACCGTACGACGACCGGTCGCCCTGCGTCGGCTACGGAACGTGCAAGCCGGTCTGTCCCTCCGGCGCGAAGTACACCGCCGAGTCCCACGTCGAGAAGGCCGAAGCCGCGGGCGCGCGGGTCATCGACCGGGCGCGAGTCCGACGGCTCGAACACGACGAGGCGGGCGAGCGCGTGGTCGCCGCCGCCTACACGACACCCGACGGCGAGACCCACAGGCAGGAGGCGACCCAGTTCGTCCTCGCCTGCGGCGGCGTCGAGAACGTCAGACTGCTGTTGCTGTCCGACTCCGACCGCTACCCCGACGGCCTCGCTAACTCCTCGGGCGCCGTCGGTCGGTACTTCATGGACCACCTGTTCGCCGGGATGGGCGGCCGCCTCGACCGCCCCACGCGACAGAACCACGTCGGCTTCAACACCAGCGAGTGCCACCAGTTCTACGACGACGCCGACCCGGTCAACGGCCTCAAACTGGAGTTTCTCAACTACGCCGGCCCGTCGCCGGTCATCGACGCCCTCCACGCCGACACGTGGGGCGACGACCTGCTCGACCAGTTGGACGAGAGCTACGGTACGCACGTGTCCATGGGCGCGCTGGTCGAACAGCTCCCCCGCGAGGACAACTACGTCGGCCTCGACCGGGAGACGACCGACGACCTCGGCGACCCCGTTCCCGAGATACACTGGTCCGTCGACGAACAGACGGAAGCCGCGCTCTCGCGGGCCAACGAGATTCAGGCGCGCGTGCTGGACGAACTCGGCGTCGAAGACCGCTGGACCGTCGGCCCCGACGAGACCGGCCCCGCGTACCACCACATGGGGACGACGCGGATGGGCGACGACCCCGAGTCGAGCGTCGTCGATGCCGAGTGCCGGGCCCACGACCTCGACAACCTCTGGATTTCGGGGTCGAGCGTCTTCCCGACCGGCGGGGCGATGAACCCGACGCTCACCATCGCGGCGCTCTCGCTTCGACTCGCCGAGTCGCTTCAGGCGGCACTCGAATGAGGACCGCACCGTCCCGGAGTACGCACGCTTAAGAACCGCGACCCGCATTTTCCGACCATGCAACCACGGGACCTCTCCGCGCACGCTCCCTACGTACCCGGCCGCGGGACAGAGGAGGTCGCCCGCGAACTCGGGATGGACCCCGAGGACCTGACGAAACTCTCCTCGAACGAGAACCCCCACGGCCCGAGTCCGAAGACGGTCGCCGCCATCGAGGACGCCGCCCCGACCGTGAGCGTCTACCCGAAGACGGCCCACACGGACCTGACAGAACGCCTCGCCGACAAGTGGGGCCTCGAAGCCGAACAGGTGTGGGTGTCGCCCGGCGCTGACGGTTCTATCGACTACCTGACGCGCGCGATGCTCGAACCGGACGACCGGATTCTCGAACCGTCGCCCGGCTTCTCGTACTACTCGATGAGCGCCCGGTACCACCACGGCGACGCCGTCCAGTACGAGGTGTCGAAGGGCGACGACTTCGAGCAGACCGCCGACCTCGTCCTCGACGCCTACGACGGCGAGCGCATGGTCTACCTCACGACGCCGCATAATCCAACGGGTTCCGTGCTCCCGCGGGACGAACTCGTCGAACTCGCCGAGTCGGTCGAGGACCACACGCTCCTCGTCGTCGACGAGGCCTACGGCGAGTTCGCCGAGGAACCGTCGGCCATCGACCTGCTCTCGGAGTACGACAACATCGCAGTCCTGCGGACGTTCTCGAAGGCGTACGGGCTGGCCGGCCTCCGCATCGGCTACGCCTGCGTCCCCGAAGCGTGGGCCGACGCCTACGCCCGCGTGAACACGCCGTTCGCCGCCAGCGAGGTCGCCTGCCGCGCCGCGCTCGCCGCGCTCGACGACGAGGAACACGTCGAGAAGTCCGTCGAGTCGGCCCGGTGGTCCCGCGCGACCTCCGCGAGCACCTCGAACGCGCCGACGTGGGAAAGCGAGGGCAACTTCGTCCTCGTTGAGGTCGGCGACGCCACCGCCGTCACCGAGGCCGCCCAGCGCGAGGGCGTCATCGTCCGCGACTGCGGGAGCTTCGGCCTGCCGGAGTGCATCCGCGTCTCCTGCGGCACCGAAGCACAGACGAAGCGCGCCGTGGACGTGCTCAACCGCATCGTCTCGGAGGTGCCGCCGGCGTGAGAGTCGTCGTCACCGGCACGCCCGGGACCGGCAAGACCACCGCCACCGAGCGCGTCGCCGACGACCTCGACCTCGACGTGGTCCACCTCAACCGACTCGTCAAGGTCGAAGGCCTTTGGACCGAGCGCGACGAGGACCGCGACACGCTCGTGGTGGACCTCGACGCCGCCCGCGACGAACTCGGCGACTGGGACGGCATCGTCGAGAGCCACCTCGCACACCACTTCGAGGCCGACCGTGTGGTCGTGCTTCGCTGTCGCCCTGACATCCTCGAACAGCGCCTTCTCGACCGCGGTGAATCCGAGGCGAAGGCGCGAGAGAACCGCGAGTCCGAAGCGCTGGACGTGATTCTCGGCGAGGCCGTCGAGTTCCACGGCGAGGAGTCGGTGTACGAAATCGACACGACCGACCGCGACCCCGACGCCGTCGCCGACGATATCGCGGCGGTCGTCGCGGGCGAGCGCGAACCCTCGGCGGGGACCGTCGACTTCATCGACTACCTATGACGCTGGACCAGTACCGCGACACCGCCGACAAGTTGCTCGCCCCGTTCGTCTCGGTCGCCGACGCCGCCGGCCTCTCGCCGAACGGCGTGAGCGTCGTCGCCTTCGGGTTCGCCGTCGCTGCCGGCGTCGCCTTCGGCCTCGCCGACCCGCTTTGGTACGGTCTCGGCGCGGTGTTCGTCTTCTGTAACGGCTGGCTCGACCTCGTCGACGGCGCCCTCGCCCGCGAACAGGGCGTCTCCTCGAAGGCCGGCGACCTACTGGATCACGTCCTCGACCGCTACGCCGACATCGTCGTCCTCGTCGGTCTCGCCGCGGGTATCGACTCGTTCGCGCTGGGTCTCGCCGCCGTCACGGGCGTCCTCATGACCTCCTACCTCGGCACGCAGATTCAGGCGGTCGGACTCGGCCGCGCGTACGGCGGTCTCGTCGGGCGCGCCGACCGACTGGCGCTCATGGGTCTCGTCGGCCTCGCGTCCGCCGTCTACACCGGCACGCTCGGCGGGTTCACGCTCGTCGGCTGGCTCCTCGTGTTCTTCGCCGTCGTCGGCCACCTCACCGCAGTCCAGCGCTTCTGGGGCGCGTGGGGCGACCTGACGTAACCCGACCGACTGCCCGAGGATGTTGCCCGCTACCGCGGATTTATATGTTTCAGATCATCACCAAAGAACGAATCGAATGAGACACAACTGCGCAACACACACTCACATACTCGCGCAATTTCGCCACCGAACCCCACGATATCTGTTTTCTCGCGCCGTGAGTGAGCGCCCGCGGTGCTCGGCCGTCGCCGAGTGATGTTCGTCCTCGACGCGGCGGGCGTCGTCGTCCACGCGGGAGCGGGATTCGCGGCACATCTCGGGACGGACACCGCTGCGCTCCGCGGGCGACCGTTTTCGGACTTCCTCGCCGACGGAGACTGGCCGGAGGTTCGCGAGGCTGCTGCCGCCGTGCGAGCGGCGAGTGGGTGGGAGAGCCGTCGGTGCCGCTGTCGGCTCTCGGGAGTCGGCGGCGGGGCGGCCGAAGCCGTCGGGGTCGAAATCGAGTTTGCCCCGTATCCCGGTGACGGAGCCGGCAGTGGCAGAGCCGGTGCCGGAAGCGGAGACGCCAACCGCGCCGGCGACTCGGACGCCACCGGCGCGGGCCGGGTCGTCGGCGCGGTCTGCCGCGAACTGTCGGAGCCGGCGGCCGCGCGACTGCACACAGAGCGCGACCGGTTCGACCACCTGTTCGACCTCGTCGACGACGCGGTCATCGAGTTCGAAATCGTCGGCGTCGAACCGATTATCCGGTCGGTCAATCCGGGGTTCGAGGCCGTCTTCGGCTACGACGCGGCGGAGGTGCGCGGCGAGTCGCTCAACGACTTCATCGTCCCGCCGAACGCCGACGACGAGGCGGTCGATTTCGACCAGCGAACCGCCGACGGGAAGGCCAATCACGCCATCGTCACCCGCCAGACCGCGTGGGGGAGACGGGAGTTCCTCTACCGAGGTATCCCCTACAGCCGCGGCGACGGGAGGCAGTACGGTTTTTCAATCTACTCAGACATCACCAGTCAGCGCCGGGCCAGAGAGCACTTACAGGTGCTCCAGCGCGTCCTCCGGCACAACCTCCGAAACGAGATGAACGTCGTCCTCGGCATGGCAGAAGAGATACGTGAGGCGACGGCCGACCCGCGGGTCGACCACGCGGCCGCGCGAATCGCCGACCACACCGAGACGCTCCTGCGGGTCAGCGAGAAGGCCCGAACCGCCGCCGCCGTCCTCGACGACCAACGGCCCGACGAGGTGGTCGATGCGACCGCGACGGTCCACGCCGTCGTCGAGTCGCGGCGGACCCGATACCCCGCGGCGACGTTCGACCTCGATCTCCCGCCGTCGCTCCCGGTGTCCGTCGGGCCGAAACTCGCGCAGGCGCTCGCCAACGTCGTGGAGAACGCGCTCGAACACACCTCCGAGGACGTGACGGTCCGCATCGAGGCGAAACGGTGCGAGAACGACGCGACCCTCCGCGTCAGCGACGACGGCGACGGCATCCCAGAAATCGAGTGGGCCGCCGTCTTCGGCGACGAGGACATCACGCAACTCAGCCACGGCTCCGGGCTGGGGCTGTGGGTCGTCAAATGGGTGGTCGAATCCGCGGGCGGCCGAGTCGATTACGACCGACGCGACGGGTGGAGCACCGTCCGACTGACACTCCCGCTGACGGACGGGAGTCGGTAGCGACCACGTCCCGGTCGATTCGGTGGCCGGTGGCGTGCCTTTTATACGCGGCGGGCGGGTACGTGAGTGTATGCCTCAGTGCGAGATGTGCGGCTCCGACCAAGCCTCTCTGAAGACTGTGAAGGTCGAAGGCGCAGAACTACAGCTGTGTGACGACTGCGCCGAGTTCGGCACGGAGGTCCGCACCGAGTCGACTTCCAGCGCGAGCACGAAGTACTCCACCTCCTCCTCGTCGGGCTCGAACTCCTCTCGCTCCTCGGGGTCGTCTTCTTCCTCGTCGTCGAAGCGCCGCCGCCGCGACATGTTCGACGACATGGACGAAATCGCGACCGACTACGACGACCGCATCCGGCAGGCGCGGGAGTCCCGCGGAATGAGCCAAGAAGAGCTCGCCCAGTCGCTCAACGAGAAGGCGAGCCTCATCCGCAAGCTCGAACGCGGCGACATCATGCCGCCGGACTCCGTCCGGAAGAAAATCGAGCGCAAACTCGATATCTCGCTGGTCGAAGGCGAGAGCGACGACGACTCCGAGTGGTCCGGTGGCGGCTCCACGACGACCACTCTCGGCGACGTCGTCAAGCGCAAGGACTGACGCGACCCCGCCCCAGCGACTGCCGCCGACGCCGACAACGCCGACGACCGTCGTGGGGGACCGCTCGACCGAGTCCCCCGTTCCGTTTATCACGATTTTCCGCCCGAGAGACGCCGTCTCGTGGCAATCGCGGCCCCGAAAACCAATTTATTAGTCTCGCCGGACGCGAGTTCGACTGTGTTCATCCTAGTCAATCTCAAGGCGTACCCGTGTGACCCGATCGAAGTCGCCACCGCCGCGCGCGACGTGGCCGAGGAGTCCGGCGTCCGCATCGCCGTCTCCCCGCAGGCGGCCGACATCTCCCGCGTCGCCGACACCGGCGTCGAGACGTGGGCCCAGCACGTCGACCCGAACGGCCACGGCAGCCACACCGGCAGCACCCTCGCCGAGGCCGTCGCCGAGGCCGGCGCGGTCGGCACGCTCATCAACCATTCCGAAAAGCGCCTGAAGCTCGCCGACATCGACGGCTCCGTGCAGGCCGCCGAGCGAGCGGGCCTCGAAACCTGCGTCTGCGCCAACAACCCCGCCCAAATCGGCGCGGTCTCCGCGCTCGGCCCCGACTCGGTCGCCGTCGAGCCGCCGGAACTCATCGGCGGCGACGTCTCCGTCGCGACCGCCGACCCCGGCATCGTCACCGACGCCGTCGACGCTGCGGCCAACGTCGACGACGACGTTGATGTCTACTGCGGTGCGGGCATCTCGACCGGCGACGACGTGGTGACCGCCGAGGAACTCGGCGCGTCCGGCATCCTGCTCGCCTCCGGCGTCGCCAAGGCCGACGACCCGCGCGCGGCGCTCGAAGACCTCGTCTCCGGGCTGTAAGCGCGTCGAAAAACCGCTTTGACTCCGACCGACGGCCCGCGTCGCGTCTCGCGTCTACTCGCCGTCGGCTTCTTCTTCGACGAACGACGCCTCGATAGCCGCGACCGTCTCCCGGAGTTCGTCGTCGCCCAAGAGGTCCGCGTACTCGTCGCTCACGAGGTCCGGCAGCGCGTACTCGTACTTCCCACGGCCGGCGTGACGGATGAATCCCGCCCGGCGGAGCGACCGGTTTCGGCCGTAGGCGAGATGCTGGTCGCCTGTCTCGCCCGCGGCGACGTGGGCGGCGAGCGGGTCTGAGATGCCGCGCTCCCGGTAGTGCGCGAGCATTCCGTGGTGCACGTCTCCCAGCGCGTTCACGATGGCCGTCATGCGGTCGACTACGTCGCGGCGGCTCTCGGCACCCGGCGCAGGGTGGAGTTCGGCCGGTTCGAAGTCGCCCATCTCGGCGGCCGCCATCCACGACTCGTCGTCAGCCGGTGGGGCCGCAGCGCCCGCGTCGCCCGCGCCGTTGGCCTCCGCCTCGTCGCCTTCGGAGAGCAGTCCGTGGGTCGGCCACGGCGGGCC
>NZ_JAMYJY010000031.1:0-34580 GCF_024136985.1 Haloferax sp. AB510 | reverse complement strand
CCACAACTTCGCAAATCGAATTCCTTCATCGACAGAATCCGGTGGTTTCCCGTCAATACCAACCACTTCACCCCGCACGAAGCTTGGGCCGAGCCCCTGAACAAATCCCGATAACGCAAGCAAATCCTCCAGCTTTTCTCGTGCTTGAGTTACTTGATGTGACATACTCCCGGGTATTTTCAACGTGATAACGACTTTTGCAGTTCGAAGAAGTATGTTGTGAGACTTGATGAACTCAATTCTTTCATCCACATCACTTACCGACGATGCGATTACGTGCCATGTATCCCGGTTGATTAGTTCGACCTCGTCTACTGCGTTATGTGGAATGAAATGCTTGAAGCCCAGAACATCGAACTGTATACTCACTTCCTCGTCATCATAGGAAACATACCCGTCAGTACCATCAATCTCTATTTCAGATGGAGTCGACAGCGAACTAATGAACTGGTAACTACCTTCGTCCCCACCTGCTTGCAAACCAAGAGAAACTACGACATTGGAAAGACATACTTTATCACCACCAGGGGTTGTCCCTTCGATTGAGCCAACGTTTTCTGAGAACTCAGGCGAAACACCGAAATGGGGGCTTTCGATGACCTCCACATCTATATTCCCCGCTTCTGTTAGTGCAACTTCGACTTGCACTTCATTGTCCAGAATATCTAAGTACATCTCTTCCTGGAAATAGGGTGTTGAAGCATCCATCGCCGTAAGAACTCACATACACCTATTAATTCTAAGGATGAGTCACGTACGAAAAGCGAGCGACCAGCGGATCGACATCCACTCCGATTACTCGGAGCGTCCGTTCGCTGGTGTCGCGAGGACACCATGGTGGCACCTTGCGGGTCTGTGCGCTATTCGTTGAGAGCCACTGTACATCCTCGACAGGGTACCACTCGTGATCGTCCCACTGGAACCGCACGGGTCGTGCCGTCGGCCTGACTGGTGTATCCGTCGCCCGTTCGAGCAATGTTCTCGTAGTAGCGAGATCCGCGTGGTCGTCGAAACCACACGGGCAAGTGAGCGTCTCTCGATTCCAACGTGTCCGGTCTCGCTCACCGCAGTCTGGACACATCTGAGACGTCCATGCCTCCAAGAGTGCTTCCACGTCATACCATACTCTTCACAGACTGATTCGAGTCGATCGATACACTGCCGATGGGCCCAGAAGGTCTGCGCTTAGAGGTTCGCTTCGACTGACCAGTACTCGCCGAGTACTCCGGTGAGGTCGCCGTGGTAGAGCGTCGAGACACCTGCTGCGTCTAAGTGCTTGACCAAGTTCCGAAGGAGTGCGTTCACCGCATAGTCACGTCGCAGCGAGTGTTTGCGATAGAGCCGTCGATTCGCCGATTTGTGTGTTGTCCGTCAGGGAGTTCCGCTTGGGCGCTGACTATAGCGTTGGTCGTCTCTCGAAACTGCTCGAACGGGTGGTAGCGGACGAGTTCATAGAGGCGGTGACAAATCTCCGTGCTGATTTGAGAGGAAAGTATTGGGACAAACGATTTGAGGCAGGGAGATCTGCTGCAAGTTCTCTTGATCAGTATCTTAAGTACCAAACTGATGAATGGCAGGGACAGCAGCCCGATCCGAAGTCACCTTTGCTGTGACATCTATCAACTCGGGCAGATTCAGGTGGTTCTCCCTGTATAGGGTTGCAACTTTATCCTACAATCACCTGTATCAGAACGAAAATGCCGCTCTGGGAAACAGCCGCTACAGCACTCGCAGGTGGGCTTGGAGGGGGAATAATCACCGTTGGTGCCCAGCAATTCCTTCGACAACGAAACGCGCCAGCACTAGCGCTTGACTGGTATAGCAACCAAGCTGCCTCGCCCTCCATCCTGACTCGTATCATCGACAAACAAGAGGCTCGATTCGAAAACATTCCCGATACCGAGACACGCTACAAAGCAAAGGACATACACTTGATCCTTGAGAATACTGGTAGAACCCCTGCAAGGGAATGCCAAGTCAAAGCCGAAATCTACGAGGGTGGCTCCAGAAACCCCCAACCTGTCAGGCTCGGAACCCGGATTAACCCGCCAATCCTCTACGAAGGCCTTTCAAGAGGTGAGCAAATCCGCGAACGTACTGCCCCCTTCCAAGTAAATCGAAACGACAGCGTCCTCATCGACCTTCTCCGACTCTCCTACGAGGAGATTGTCGACGAAAGTGATAGCAAAACAGAAACAACCAACGAATCGTTGCACACGCTGGCGTCGTTCCGGCAAATACAGTTTGATCCCAACACAAAATACACACTCCACGTCACGGTGACGGCAGCTAATGCGGCACCGGCTAAGTTTGGCCTCACTCTCCAGTGGGACGGCAGTGTGGATGACCAAGCTCTCCGAGACGCTCTCAATAAAACAGAGCCAGACGTCGTATATCTTTGACTCAGCTTCCATTCGGCTGGCGAACAGCCACGCCGCGAAACTCCTCGTGCTCACCCGCTGGCGTCGAGACCAGATTCACTTTAGCCCGGAACGGGCGGGGGCAGTACGGAGAGTGCCGCACGCCAGGAATAGTATATATGGTCGTATTGATACTTTCGCATTTGTATGTAATTTCCGGTCAACCTAACGACTAAACGCCTTTTCCAACTTCTCATACATCCTTCTCCGCCGAGCCTTCCGCTCTTGCTCTCTCGACAAGTAATTCCGAAGAACGACTTCCGTTGACGAACTTCCCTGATCCTCCGCAACCCCTTCCAATCCCTCAAGCACCTCTCCAACGGCTTCCTGATACGCTGAGTACCAGAACCGCCGTCCCATCTTCGGCGTAGGCGTACCCCCATCGACAACCACTCCAGCAGTGTCAGCAAGCTGTTTGAACCGACGACGTATCGTACTCACTGACACATGTCCCGTCGATGAAGACCGAGACGGGAACAGATACCCGTTCCACGTCTCATGGTCAGATAACGCTTCAATCCGATCAGCGACGACGTCGACACCATACAGCAGCGTCACTTCACCCGGGCCGTTCTTGCGCTCTCCATCACCGAACGACAAGTGCGGGTCCTCCGCGTCCAAAACCACTTGGTCGACATGCAACGCGGCAACCTCTGAGGGCCGTAACCCCCACCCGGCGAGCGCAACGACGAGCAACTCCGCTTCGGGCGAATCGACCTCACTGTAGATTCGACGCACCTGAGATGCCGTCAACGCCTGTGGGTCCGGCTCGCTCGCTTCCCAACCGAACTCTTCACCAGCCTCCGAGAGTGGATTGTACTTCGCGTACTTCCGGCGTTTCACGAACGCGTACCACGCTCTGGCGACGTGCAGATATTCGAGCTTCGACCGATCCGTCGGCTCCTCGTCGAAAATGTCGAGGACGGCGAGACAGCGCTCAATCTCTCGGGGTTGCTGGTCAAGTTCAGACAGTGGTTCGAGCAACGCATCAGTCCCGTGCAGTTCTCGATACGTTCGAACCCACTTGGCCAACCTCGTCCGATGGGTCTCGACGGTACTCTCTGCCCGTCCACCACGAGTTTGTATCGAATTGAGGTACACTTCTAGAGCGTTGACAGTAGGCTCATGGTCGACGTTCCACTCCCACTCGTCAGATCCCTCGTCTTCGAGGCCGACAACATTGACGAAGAACTGCTTCGGCGTGAGGTCGTGATGCTCACGTAGCGCGTACGCGATTCCACTGTATCCGTGTTCGGTGAGCCAAGCGTAGGTCGGAACGTCGCGGTCTTCGTCAAACCCATCGCGATATCGCTTCGGTGCGATGTCTTGCCAGTAGACATCGACGAGTTCGTCCAGGCTCATCTGCGACCAGTTGTAGCGACGACTTCGCGTCTCCGAGTCCGTGGATTCTTCGTCGAATTGCTGACCGTCAGATTGCTTCGTCATGCAGGAGGCTGTGCGTCGTGTTCGATTTCTTCGCGAGCTTCAATTACTGTCTCGAGATTCATGTCGACTTCCCATCGATAACTTCGCCCACCTGTTTGGCCCTTGTTCTCGTCGGTTCGGATGAGAAACCCGAGCATATGGAGGTCGTCGAGATGATTCTGGATCGATTTCAGTGAGGTCAGATGGTCGTGTCCCCACGCATCTGCGACAGTTTCGTACCGCTTTTGGACACGTTTGGTCCGCACTGACTCATCGTCCGCCAGTTGTTGGCGGGCAACGGACTCGAGCACCAGCTGTGCGTGCATGGTCTGATCATCGATTTTGTCACGGAGCTGCCCACGGTTGACCTGTTCTCGGACTCTCTCGACGTGCTCTGCAGTAACCGTTGTAGCCCCGTCTTTTTGAGCAGCATCTGCGGCTTCACGAAGCAAGTCAATTGCTTGCCGGGCCTCCCGTCATCTTTCGCAGCGAAGGCAGCACACGCCGAAATAGCGCTGTCTACGCATGCACCATCGACGAAAGCACGCTGGGCACGATCAGTGAGAATGGTGTTTAGCTCGCCTGCATCGTACGTTGAAAACGAGATTTCGTGCTCCATGAGCGTCGACTTGACCTTTGCAGAGAGCGTGTTGCGGAATGTGTAGTTGTTCGATATTCCGATAAGGCCGACTTTGGCTTCTTTGATGTGCCCGTTCGCACGTGCTCGTGGGAACTCGTAGAGTAATGGATCGGGATTTGAGAGGTGGTCGATTTCATCGAGGACGAACAGATGAGTTCCACTGAGACGTTCCATTTGGGCGTATAATTCTTCGAATGCATCTGCCGTTGATGGCCCCTTCTTCGGGAACGTAGCTGTGTCCTCAGGACGGAGACTGTTCACGAGGTGACGAACGGTTGAATAGACGCTCTGATTGTTGCAATTGACCTTCGTGACGTGGATTTCGTCTGCCGTATCGCGACGAAGTGCTTCGCGTTGGAGTTCACTGAGCACGAAGTTCGTCACCGCAGTTTTTCCGACACCTGCCTTCCCGAACAGAAAGATGTTGTCGGGGCTGCGACCGAAGAGCGCGTCGGTCAGCGCGTGTTTGTATTCTTCAACCTCGGCATCGCGTTCGAGAATCTCGTCTGGCTGGTACTCCTCTTTTAGTACACGCTTCTCACGGTAGATCTCGTCTTCGACGTCCTCGAACAGGCCACCCGATTACGGGGCTGGTTACCTGAAATACTATTGTTGGTGAGAGCGGCAGCAAATACTCCAGCGGACAGCATCCATCTGTATTTCTAACTAGATATAACCAACATGAAAACACATATATTACTCTCAAATAACAAGAACGAATGTGCACAATTTGGAATTATGGCTCAAAGATGAACTCAGTGATGAGGAGGTCCATGAACTCGCGAAGGCCATTGACGAGAAGTATCCAGGAATCGCAGAACAGATCCGTGAAACGATGGCCAAAGACGGACCTGGCGCTGACTTTCTGAGGTCGATTCCCGAGTTCGTCGACGTGGATATGTTCGACTTCTGGGAGGCTATTGGTGTCCATATGACTCCAGTTCACTGGTCTTCTCCGATCGCAAATGTGCAAGGCCTCTCAGACGAACTCTGGACAGAGCCATCAGAAATGCCAGCTATCGACTTCCGGGTCGACGAACAGCTTGACCGGCTCTCAACATTCAAATCCAGATATCGGGATGAGTACAGTGAGTTCCCGATATACGAACGCTCAGAGAAGTTTAACGGGTTCGCAATCAAAAACCACCTCTTCGAATCAGTCGACACAGAAGTGCTGTATTCAATGATTCGGGAAAATAAGCCGAAACGGGTGATTGAGATCGGTGGGGGGAATTCGACTCAGGTTGCCAGCGCAGCACTACAGAAAAACGATCAGCGGTCAGAGCACCTCATTATCGACCCGGACCCCAAGAAAACGATCAAAGGAATCGACGCGAACCTCATCCAAGCAAAGGTTCAGGATGTGCCGATGTCAGTCTTTAACTCACTCGAGGAAGACGACTTACTATTCATCGACTCGTCACACGTTGGAAGAATTGGCAGCGACGTACTGTATGAATATCTCGACATTATCCCCCGACTAGATGATGGGGTGTTGGTACACTGCCATGACATCTTTTTCCCGTACGAGTATCCCAAACCTTGGATTACGCAATTCCGCTGGTTCTTCAACGAACAGTACCTCCTCCGTGCATTGTTAGCTGGAAATGACATAGAAGTGCTCTGGGCAACATATTATCTACACAAAGAGTATCCCGAGCTCCTCGAGGAGGCATTCGAGAGCTACGAGGCCCTTGGGTCACAGTATGGCTTCGAACGTCCGAACGGCATTCCATCTAGCCTCTGGATGCGCACGTGAGGAGGTGAGGTTGACTCTGGGCTCCGATTTACTTGTGGATGTGGTATATTCATCTCCGTAGACTACACCTATGCGACTTTCTTCCCCTGTATCTTGGCAAATAAGAATAGCCCAAGCGACCCAAATAGCGACGCGAGAAACCGTAGATATCCATATGTGATGCCGTACGGACGAGTCTTCGCGGAATTGTAGTACTGGTAGACCGCTGAGGAAGACCAGTAGCGATCGCTGAGTGCTGCCATTGCTTTGTAGCGGTGATATTCTGACTTCGCCGCTTCGTACTGCCTATCGGTCAGTCTGAACTCAGTTGGGATCTCATCGTAATAGTCCTGATACTCTGTGAAAATATTTGCTTGGCCATACAGAGATTCTTTAGAGAGACCGGCATCTGGCTCTTTTTGTTGTGAGTGGACGATGACCTCGTCAATAGTCGCGATGTTCGTTGTGGTTGAGAGTTCAAAGACTGTGGCAATGTCGTCGTGAGGGAGACTCGCAATCGGAGGAATTGATTCGATCGACTCCCGTTCAACGACCATTGCGCACGTTGATAGAGGAGTAGTCAACAGCCCAAGCATGAACGAACGAAGCCTTTCAGGATTGAGTGGGTTCTCATTGGTGTAGAACGGCTTGATCACCTCCGGTGAAAGAAGAGAGTCAGGCATCCCAAATGCGACACCACATTGGCCATTCAGAGAGTTGACCAATTTCGATAATCCATCAGGCGTGACGGTGTCATCATCGTCGAGGAAGAAAACGAAGTCTTCAGTCGAGAGTGCGACCCCGATATCCCGTGCCTTAGCGATCTGTTTGAGTGTATGGTCGGTATTGTAGGACTGTATCGGAACGTAATTCACATCATATTCTCGTACGACTTCCTCAGCGTGTCGCTCGCAAGACATGTCGACGACATACACTTCTACCACCACTCCTTTCGATGCAAGGAGACTCTCGATGGCAGTCTTGAGGTATTCATTTCGGTAATACGTGGTTACGATCGCGTCGATAGTTTTCATATTAAGCTCTGGATTAGGTGGTTTCTGACTTTTCACAGTATAGTCGGAACTTGCCTCGAAACGAAGTAGATCGCTGGATACGTTGAGGAGAAACTGGTGATAAATCCATTAATCCCCATTGCAAAGGCAATCGAAATGTGCATCGCAAGTGCGACCCCGAATATTGCTGCGACCAGGGGTGGAGATAGCAACAAGATCACAGGGAACGCAATTTCAAACAGGACGACGCCATGACTGGCGAGCGCCGTCAGACCAGGAAATGACCGTGCCTTTTCGTAGAACCATGGATGACCCCACGTCGTTGTTGACAATACTAGTAGGACGGCATCACCACTGCGCCAGGCATTGCCCATCCCCTTCGTTACTCCAGAGATGAAGTACCCTAAGATACCCTGAGCAGCGATAAACCCAATTCCAGTTAGTTCGAGTAGGCTCCCACTCGGAGCAAGGACAGCAACGGTCAGTCCTGTACTGACAACAAGCGACATCTGATGTGCACCGCTCAGACCGACGCTGTGTCGAAGAACGATCACAAGATCAGTGGCAAGTAGTCCTGTTGCGAATGTTCCGAGAATAAGTACTGGTGCATTCAGAGTGGCAGCGATGGCCAACCCAACCCCAACTACGACACGAACAATTGCGACACCAACTATTCGATTCAACAGGGGTTCAATCAGAGAGAAACCCGGAATGTGCTCGATGTACAGACGCGTGGGTTCCCATCTCATAATCCCCGCTTTTCCATAGCGTTCTCTGACACTGATCATCTCAAACCCGGAGTAGACCGCATGGATTCCGATGATCCCTGCAACAAGCCGAATGGTGAGATCTGTACTGATCATCTCACACCTCGTGGAAGTACGAGAGGAAGAACGGTTTACTTTCCTCTTCTCGGAGAGAACCCCGTATAATCAGATACTGAACCTCTTTTGAGTCAGATACCCCAGGTAAATGTGACACGTAATTCAGCAAGGCAATGTATGGTGTGGAAACAACGTAATCCTCCATATCGATTTGCTGTAAAGATGAGGTGGAGACATCATCAGTCACCTCAGCATCGTTGTCTTTCTCCTTCTCGTCTTTTACTGCTTCGTACAGCGACTGGGCATAGTCGAACATCGCTTTCGTGTCGTATAATTGTGGATTCCAGGCCCAGTGAAGTTGAGACGGAAAGTCGATGAATTCGTCGCAGTGTTGCCAGTCTGTGACACGTTCATCCTCTGTCTTTGTTCTGTATAGCAGGTGGAAATCATACCTAGCGGGTTCTGGAGCAAAGAACCGATATGATGGAATAAGCGATAGACCGGGCTCTCCGATAACGGCTTTGAGTCTCTCACGGACGGGATCAAAAACCCGCGTGGAGGTCGCTACTGTCCAAATTGTCAATGTGGAAATTACCGCCCACGTGAGGATACTTTGCAACCATTGAGGTGATTGAAACACACTCATTATTCTACCAACACGATTCAATGTTGTATCACACTTGATAAGCTTTTCTTAGTTTTAAATCCTAGATAGACATGTGCCACGGTGATTCACACCAAGGTTGGTTCAAGATTCTTTATCAACACTTTTCATTTGGTGCAAAAGTATAAAGTGTTCCACATTTGCTTGTGTAAGCATGTCAGAAGAATCAGGAGACCGGATGTTGCTCTCAAGTGGAATCAGCAACGTCAAACGACCCTTACTTGAGTTGTTTTCTCGCTACAGTAGAGAGCACAATGGTGGATACTATTTGGCGTCTTGACCTCCCTAGTCGCGCCGATTATCGGTATTCTTCCACCATACATCCTGCAAACAGCAATTGACTCGGTCTTATTAGATAATCGCCCGTTCGCCCTATTCGGACTTCGATCAGGTCTGTTTCCCGTCGGTCAGGCTGACCAGTTGTATCTACTCGGAGGCATCCTTGCGATAATCGGAATCGTCAGTGCTATTCTAAGCTGGTCTGCGGGATGGGTCTGGGGGAGATTCTCCCAGGAAGTTCAACACAAGGTTCGAGTAGATACCTATACGAAAGCCCAGAAGCTCGGGATGCCATTCTACGAATCCGAACAGACGGGACAGATAATGACTGTGTTAAATAACGACGTGAGGAGCCTGAACAATGTTCTGGGCAAGTTCATTGGGCAAGTTGTGAGCACTTCAGCGACGATTGTTGGTGTGACTGTGCTGCTATTCATCTTACACTGGGAGTTTGCACTGATTTCGCTCTTCTTTGTCCCAGCAATTGTCCTCGTAACTCGGTATTTCATTCGGCGACTAAAGGTTGAGCACGCAGCCGTGAAGCAGCGTATTGGGGTTGTGAACTCCAAGATAGAAAACAATCTTAGCGGGATGCACGTAATCAAGTCGTATACTCGCGAGACTCAAGAGCGTGACCGCGTTGCTTCGGTTTCGAGAGGACTTTACGATAAGTTTTGGAGCGTGATCGATCTTCGGATTCGATTCCAACCGAGCCTGAATGTCTTGAACACTGCTGGCTTCACGCTCATGCTGGTTCTGGGTGGGATCTGGATCGTCGAGGGTCCTCCGCTACTGTTCTCTGAGCCACTCTCAGAGGGGACACTGGTGGCATTTCTAGTTTATCAGCAACGCCTTATTCAACCCATCATCCAAACTGGCCAGTTAATCGACCAATACTATGGTGCCCGCGCATCGGCAGTTCGTGTGCTCTCACTGCATGATCATGAGGCACGGGAGCATAATTCGGAGAATGCTATCACCGTCGACCACTTCGACGGTCACATCGAGTTCGATGACATGTCCTTTGCATATCGCGATAACACGGTACTTACTGATGTCAACTTCACTGCTAACGCTGGCGACTTCATTGGGATCGTCGGTTCCACGGGGTCCGGTAAATCTACCCTACTGAAACTATTGCTACGCTTCTACGAGCCAGACAAAGGTGAAATACGGGTGGACGATCACAATATCAAAGACATAAAAATCAACGACCTTCGAAAACGAATCGGAATTGTCCACCAAGACACGCATCTATTCTCCGGTACGATCGGAGAGAACCTAGGATACGGAGCAGCCGAAGCGACCGAAGAAGACATTAAACGAGCAGCTCGGTTAGCGAATGCACACGATTTCATTATGGAGTTCCCCGATGGGTACGAGACGAACGTAGGGGAAGGTGGAGCAAAGCTCTCCGGCGGACAACGACAGCGTATTGCGTTAGCTCGCTCGCTGGTATCCGACCCAGACATACTGCTATTAGACGAAGCTACCTCGCACGTCGACAATGAGACTGAACGGCAGATACAAGACAGTCTCGAAACTGTTGTTCAGGACCGGACGACGTTTGCAGTCGCACATCGGCTCTCGACGATTCGGAATGCAGACCAGATCGTTGTTCTTGATGACGGCGAGATTATTGAACAGGGGACACACCAGGACCTGATCGACCAAAATGGAAAGTACGCACAGTTGTGGTCGATTCACATTGGAGACAATCAACGTGCTGAACCGGTTCAACAATAAATAACAGATCAGCACTCAAGTATGGGCGATATCTCTTTAGCATGCCTAAACACACAAGACCTCTCGCAAAGCGAGTAGGTACTCACACTGGACAGAGATAATTGGGTACTCAGACATCACTCGAACTTAAAAACCGGCCCTGTCGGTCAGGCGTTGGCATCATGCACCGGTCTTGCTTTCCAAATATCGAATAGCGGTTATTTGCTACCAGCATATACACTCTATCTCGGATTGATTGTGGAATGAATCGAAGATAGGGGGCATGACCATACAGACCATCCAGATACCCAGCGATAGCTAACGCGGCGTCGGACTTCTCATAGTACGTCTCGTCTTCAATGAGCACGATTGAGTCGTTCTTATCATCTGGAAGGTCTATGGATCGTAGGAGCTCTTGACCAACTTCTGACTGAAGTGATGCAAACCGAAGATTTGCATCTTCATCGTTCTCAATGAGAAACTGAACGAAGCCATTACAGAGATTACAGACTCCATCAAACAGCACAACCGGTGTGTCGATGTCTTTGTGCGCGTCAGAGCCCGAGTTACTCATAAAAACAACATTATATGGTGAGATGTTAAACCTGCCGCAGGAAGCAGAAAAATAGCTCCAAACGAGTTATACACCAATCACAATTTTATTTTACACGCTTTTCAAAATCGAATTATTTCGCACACCTGATATCAATTTTATTACAATAAATTCATACTAAGTGTGGGTGAGAACACATTTGCATGTCTGACAATAGGTCAGCTGCCGACGACAGTAAAGGAGGAATGGATTTGATTGAAACCAGCAATGTCGAGGTCCAAGAGGTTGCGTCCACCTCAATTCCAGATGACATGGAAGGTGCGGTTTTCTCGGCTCCGGACCCAGAACCCGACGTTTACCCTGCGGCCGTTGCGTACGTCGGCGCGGCAGGGTTTGCGTATGCGGCAGGAACGACCGTCGGTGAGGCCGCTGGTGACGCAGTGGTTGACGCCGTTTCTGGCGGGCGGTTAATTTCTGAAATCTCGGAAAACGACCTCGACTCCGGTGTTTCCAAGCATTCGTCGGCTGAAGAGCTTCTGTCGGCTCACAAGCAGACGAAGAACTAAGACCCAACCTCGACAGAATTTTTGGTAGAGAGTTCTACTAAGTCAACAGAGAATTTAGGAATCTACAATAGAACTTTCCGTACATGTCCACCAGTATATCACACCCATTTGGCACGAGTGGTTCATCGATCGACAGAACAATCTCCCGAATTGGGAACGCTTGTTGGCGACTCGGTTTTTTGGGATTCCTTGGTCTGTTGGAACACCTTCAAAGTCTCTGGCAACCCCTCGAACTCGCGCAGGTCTTCAACGCTCTGTTTCTGTTTTTTCTTGTCCCCCCAATATTGGGATCTGCTCAATACATGTGGAAGTATAGTCGGTCCAAGATCGAGCAGGCTGAGGCCAGTAACGATGATGACCCCACAGACTGGATGACAACCGGCTACGAGCCGAACCCTCTCAAATTACTCCAGACGTTTGTGTTCATGCTCCACCCGAACACGGTGGTAAGAGGCACCGTGCAACTATTTGGCAGCCTCGTCGTGTTCATTCGATATCGGGGTCACCTACCAATCCCACCCGAATACGAGACGGCGGTAGACTATACACTACCATTCCGAGGTAAATGGACGGTGCACTCCGGTAGCCCAGACCCTGAATATTCACATTCGTGGTTCCCGGTCCAGCAGCGGTATGCATACGACTTCGTGAAAACCGATGAGCAAGGAAATACGCATGATGGGACTGGTGGCCCAGAATCGTTCTACTGTTTTGACGAGCCCGTTACTGCACCTGCAGATGGCACCGTAATTAGGTCGCTGGATGGTCACAGGGACCATCACCGTACGACTGGCTGGCTTGACCCGCTACAGTACCGCTTAGCTGGAAACTGTGTTATTATTAAGCACGCTCCAGCAGAGTACAGTTTCCTTGGACATCTTAAGCAAGGGAGTGTCTGTGTGTCCGAGGGCGACACAGTAAGCCGCGGCGAGGTAATCGGTCGGTGTGGCCACTCTGGAAATTCAACCGAACCACATCTTCACTTCCAGGTTCAGGACAATCCCCGGTTCTATCTTTCGATGAGCCTCCCATTCCAATTCACTGAAATCGCTGTTGAGGACCGAGATAGAGACGCAGAACCGAAGCAAAGAGCGTACATTCACTGTGGCCAGTTAGTTCAAAATCAACTACGCAGGTTCTCATCCGATTCAGACAACGAAGTCTGAAGCGCACAGAGATGAGAGAGGAACATCGCGCTTCTCATGGGAAAGAGAGTCAACTGCGCTCCAGATTAGACATTGATGGAAGCGATACTATGCCCACTTGGATTCCACCTACTCAAAAAATTTAACTTTGAAGTGTTATTATGCTATCATAGGTATGAGCGACCGAGACCCAGTGTAGTATAATGTCACGTGATACTTCGAACGACCCCAACAACGTTGTAGACCGCACGCAAGCCGAGGATCCAGCTGGGTGGTTGGTCCTGACACAAAACGATAGCGCGGCGAAAATAATTGATGCCCTTATCAAGAAAAAAGTGCGTCGTGAGATGAATAAATCAGAGATAGCAGATATTTCAGGTGTGAGCAGGCAGTCGGTGCTCAACCATATTGACCTTCTCATTGAGATAGGGGTACTCGATAAGGTCCAAAGAACGAAGCCACAACGATACCAATTCAATCTTGATTCGGACGTTTGTAAAGCGGTCACTCGACTCGACGCTGCGATGCACTCTGACGGTATAGATAGCGTCGAAGAGGGGATGCTGTTAGAACCGTTTGATAGCCGCGACAATTGAGTAGCAACGTAGAGGAGTTCCTTCGAGGAGAGAGATTTACGTTGAGAGAAACCGATAGCGACGGTGGCAGTCACCTCCAAAGCACGCTTCTTGGAACGAACACTTCCACCCCACTAGGCTCGCGTATTTACGTGGCGGATTCGTCGACAACACTACAGACAAACAACCGATGAACGCAAACATATTCGCCCCTGGTAGGTCCTCACCGACTCCAGCCTTCGACCCGAAGACAACTGTCCACAGTCGATATCGACCGAACCAATGACCCGAGAGTCACCAGCACAGGGTGGCAGTACTGATAGTGGGACGTCGTTCGTACTCATTCCCGGTGCGTGGCTCGGAGGATGGTGTTGGAAGCATCTCACACCCTACCTCAACGAAGAGGGACACGAGGTATACACCCCGACACTGACGGGTCTCGGCGAACGAGTACACCTCGCTCGTCCTGACACCGACCTCGAAACACACGTCCGCGACATCGTGAACGTCATTGAGTACGAAAATCTTGAGGACGTTGTCCTCGTTGGCCACAGTTACGCAGGGTTGGTGGTTCTGGGGGTGGCAGAGGAGATTCCGGAGCGACTCGCACACGTCGTCTACCTTGACGCGCTGGTCCCGATGGACGACGACCCCGTCTCAGCCGCCGACTTCTATCCACCGGAGGAGTGGACAGCGATGGAAGAGGCTGCAGAGGACAACGACGGCGGGTGGCCACTGCCAGATGACCATCCTGACTGGGTCGGTATCTCGGATGAAGACACGGCATGGATGCGAAAAAAGGCGACACCCCATCCACTGAATACGTTCAGACAGACCGTGGCGGCGGAGAACCCGGATACAAAGAATGTCCCGCATTCGTACATCCTCTGTCGACACAACGGGATGGACGAGAGTGTACTAGAGATGGTCCGTCAACTCTGTGCCGAACGAGCGTGGGAGTTGTCTGAATTGGAGACCGGCCACTGGCCGATGGTATCTACCCCTCAGAAACTCGCCCAACACCTGCTCGACATTCCACAGAGCAACTGAGTTGGACCGGCGAGAGGAGGTCTCGGTCGAACTCGAACTCGACTCCGAATCGGACGAAGAGCTGTTCGCGGACACGATGTCTCTCTCGCCGGACAGCGAGGTCACCGAAGACGACGTCCTCCCGTCCTCAGGCACCGTGACATTGACTGCGAGGGTCAGTGAAGATCTCAGTAATATGGAGTCGTTCGGGGTGGACGAAGCCACGTCGCTCCATATCGACATCGAAGACACGATAGCATTCGAGAAAACGGTCTAAACGGCGGCGACCACCAGTCCCGAGTTCGCTCTGAGCGTATCGATCCGTAGTGGGACACGAACGATTCGATTCCTGTGTGAGTTGATTAACCGATACACGAGCTATGTCTTCCGGCGAGCGAACGCAGTCGCCCCCAACGCCACGATAGCGAGGACGAGATACGCGGTTGTAACCCCGGAGCTGACTGTCGCTTCCTCCGCACCGATGTAATCGAGTGGACGGAACCCGTTCATCGGGCCCGCATACCAGGCGACTAGATATGCGGTCTCGAACGCGAGCTGACTGCCAGTCAACGTTCCGAGTGCGAACGCGATCGCCGGGAGGGCGAGCAGCCCGACGATCCAGGCGAACATCGCACCAAATGCCCCGTTGATTGCGAAAATGATGCCCGCTGGTAGCGTTATCGCGAGGCCGACTGTGGTGGCGGAGAGATAAGAGGCGGCGAGCAACGCGTATGGCCCGCCCGTAACGAATACCAGCTCCTCTGTTCTGTGGATTTGCTCTCGCGTCCCCAGTTCGGACCACAACGAAAGTGGCAGGAGCAGTGCGAGCGGGAGGACAGCCGACCGGAGGGCGTCGACGGATGGAATGAACGACAACAGCAGCGCGAGGATACAAGCGACGTACCACCACCGCGGGCGGTTCTGTACCGCGAGCCGGAGTTCAGAAACGAACACACGCTTGAATTGGAAGCCGGTTCGTGTTACTGGTGACAGCGACCCGAGGCTCGAAAGGGACTCGTCGGTTGGGGCAAGGACTGCGGGGGGGGGAAGAGGACTCGTTCTGTTCGTCTGTATTATCTCCGTTGGAACCGAAGGGAAGTAACGATCTGAACGTCCACAGTCCGGAATCGTCTAGCCTGTTGAACGAGAGGTGGGCGGTCACCAGCAGGCCGCCAGCGACGAGAAGCTGTGGAATCCGCAACAGCACGTGTTCGGCGGTCCATCTGACCCCAGACCAAGTGAAGGTCTTCAGCTCCGACGCAGAATTTGTGTAGAAGAAGCTGACCCCTCTGCCATCGAAGCTGGGGTACTGCTCGGCGATGGCGACTCCCATACTCTGTCGGAAGATATGGACGCCACCGACATCAAGCAGCTCAGTCGTAGACGTCCCGAGAAGGATGACAGCGACCGCTGCGAACACGTACAATACGTTCCCTCCGGTTCCGGACAAAAACCTATTGCTCTCGAAGCAGACTGCCGCGGCTGCGACGACAGCTATCGTCGGGATCGTAACAAAAAGGTACGGTGCGAACAACGCCCATCCGTCGAACGAGCCAGTCCCCTGGAGAAGGAACGCCACTGCAGTCAATCCGGCAAGAACACCAGTTGTGACCGTCAGTAGCAGGAAATTACTCAGCCACTTCCCAAGGAGATAGCTAGCATTTGAGAATGGGGCTGTCGAAATGAGTTCCGCGAGGCCAGGTTGTCGGTCTCTAGTGATACCACCGCGGACGAGGGCGAATCCGAACAAGAAGAGCAGTAACGTCCCAATGGCACAAAGCATCGCCCCATACCAGGCGGCTGTCGGCACGCCGGTGTACTCCTCGGCGACGACGAGGGTCGTGTCGACCGTTATCAACTTGGCGAAGTACGCCAGCAGTACAGGGACGACCAGCCACTTTTTTGTCCGTGATCGCTGTTTGAAATCCGCTCGTGCCACGGCCAGCACTTCTGTTATCACGTCCGGTCGCCCCCATTCGTTATTTGGAGGTAGGCGTCTTCGAGCGTCGGTTCCACTTGTTTGGCGCCCGGTGACGGGGACTCCTTGCTGACGATACGGGCAAGAACGCCGTTCCGAGTCCGTCTGGCACCACTGACGATATAATCGCGTTTCACCGCTGGCAGCTCGGAGTCAGAAACGTTCCACTCCCAGACAGCCCCTGCCGCCCGGTCGAGAAGGGCGGCCGGACGGTCATGCAGGAGCAACTTTCCGCCGGAGAGGAGCGCGATCTCAGTAGCCGCCTCTTCGATATCCGAGACAATGTGCGTTGAGAGGACGACGATCCGGTCCTCGGCGAGTTCAGACAAGAGATTTCGGAAGCGGACCCGTTCCTCCGGGTCGAGCCCAACGGTCGGTTCGTCGACGACCAGCAACTCAGGGTCCGCAAGCAGGCATTGTGCGATGCCGATACGCTGTTTCATGCCACCCGAGAACCCTCCCAGAGCGCGGTCCCAGTCGTCCTCGAGGTTAACGAGTTCGAGTAGCTCGCTGATACGGTCCTCGGCGTCGGCGATACCACGGATGCCGGCCAGATACTCCAAGAACTCCTCGGCCGTCAGGTTCGGGTAGACGCCGAACTCCTGTGGAAGGTAGCCCAGTTCTTTTCGGATCGCATCGGGCTCGCTGGTCACGTCAACGCCGTTCCACTGAACCGAACCTTCCGTTGGCTGCTGGAATGTGGTCAGGATCCGCATAAGTGTCGACTTCCCAGCACCGTTGGGACCGAGCAACCCGACGACACCCTCAGAGCAGGAGAACGTCACATCGCGAAGTGCCCAAGTGTCGCCGTACTGCTTTCCGAGGCCGTCTACAACAAGTTTTTCCATAGAGATGTCATCATGCAAGAATGTGTGCACAATGTAAATATCTTTTGTCCTGTTCCTTAGCACCTCACTCGCAGTGCGTGCGCTCCCAGGCTTTGGTCGACGCTTTTCGGTAGAACAACCGAACTCGATAATCCTTGGGCAAAGCCTTTGCCAAGAAATCGTGTCTGATCGATTGTCCTCGTTCTCGATCTGCCACCAGCGGCTGTACCGAGAGTCAACGTCTCAGTTGCACCCGGCTTGACTGAGAAATTCGTCGCACGGACCGCTGTTCGTTTTGTTTAGAATGAGGCCTCTGTAAATCGACTCAAACTGTCAATCATTACGGCACTCGCTAGTATGACCCCGAGAACCGACGCTGGAAACACACTAAGAAGCGGATTGGCACGATCAATGTGTGGGCCAATGACAGCGTAGGTACTGGCGAGAATCGTGACTACTGAGACGATGAAAATCGCCTGAGTATACCAGTTTGATCTATCAGTAGTTGCAAGCCTAGATACCACTAGAATTGCCAAGAGTCCTATTGGGAGAGCCAACGTCCAAATCCCTGTCCCTGCCAGTTCGATAATCGGTGGCCATGGGATATCTGGACCGAGTGCAACGAACGAGATCCCCATTGCAAGGATAGCTGCGGAGAGGAGGGCTTCCACAGCTCTGCCATACTCGTGATATCGAGACTCAACACTCATATGAAGTATCTAATAATTAATGTCTATTCAGTAAATATTTTTTGGGCTATTAGGTGAGACGGCCCAACTCTCTACTTGACAAAAACCTTGGTGACAGTAGCTGCGAGCCATGCACCCCAGCTGAGGTCGTGGGAGTTGTACCCCCATGTATCATAGAGCTCGAGAGTATCCTTGGAGGCATCGTACCCGATTCCCGCGACACTATGTTCATTGTAGGGTTGGTCGCGACCGCTTGCTGTGTCACCGCTGGTCATATTGAGGACGAATGGCCGATCGTTGTCGATTTCGCCCTCAGCGAACACACGGTCAAGCGTGACAGCAATCGACTTGGAGCCGTAATCATTGTCTCCACCGCTGTAGGACCGGATCCCATCATCGATGAACCCAGGTGGTGTTGCGCCATCGAAGGGGTCAGTCTCGAACGTACCGAACTCGTCATGAAGTTCGTCGATCATTGCTTCGGCCGCTTCGTAGCTGCCGTTCTGGGAGTACCCTTCGTGGTAGTTGAGAACCATCGCAGCGGCAATCGGGGAGCAACCGTCCCAGTAACCCCACGGGTCCGGGTCGCTCCCAACATAGCCAGAACTACTGCCACCGCCGGGGTCGCCTCGAGGTTCACCGTCTTCTAGCGTCTGGTCATACGCAGGGACATCAGACGCCATACTTTTCGAGCCACTCCAGCCAGTCGCAGTCGGCTGGATGGTAGTGGAATCTGTCGTACTCAGGGATTCATTGCTGGATTCGACAGCATCCCAGATACGTTTTGTCTGCTCTGAATCCGCTGCGAGCGCGTCTGTAGTTGTTCCCTTCCCAACCGTCTGTTTCTGCCCATTCCGTAGGTTTGCAACGGCACCATCTTGCATCTCGAGACCGTACTTCGTGCCAGTATGATGAATCAGGCGGCCAGTATCACGGTCACCACGCTGCTTGCGGAACTCACGAACTTCAGAGAGTTTCGATAGCGGGTGTGGTGCAGTAGATTGCTCAATGATGGCTGGTCGGTCACGTTGCGCGGATGCCGTGATATACCCAACATGCGTTGACCCGTTCAACACAGGGAAGACATAGGAACTACGCAGGTAGTTCGGCCCCTTGTCTTTGTTCTTCAGGTAGAACGTCGTTGACTTGCCGAGATCAGCATCGACCCAACTCGCGTATTTGGGGGATTGAGCAGATAATGCGAGCCGCTGTCGCGCCGCCTTCTTGGCAAGGCCTTTCGAAACGTACTTTTTCTTCCCAGACTCTATGGCAGAGCCAACCCCTGCCCCGCTAAGTGTAAGCCCGGCAAGACCGATTGTTTTGATCGCGTTACGCCTAGTGAATCTATGGTGTTTTCGTACCATATATTAAGCATTTCATATTGACATTTATATCTTGTGCCGTTATGTCTGTGAATATTATAGTGAAACCATATCCTGGGCCGGTGCTGCCTTCGCTCCCAGGGGCTAGTGAATCGCCATGCTGCAGTTGATTTAGCTATGTTACAGCACGCTTGATGTTCTGAACGACTATTTTAAACGAATTTACGAAAGTCCCGGTACCACGTCCACCATGTACGGCGTCGCCGCGTGGGCGCTTAGTCGACGAACAGTAGCCTTATACAGCGACTTTTGGTGGTATTGAGTCCAACCTACCCAGGTGTTTTGCGCGTGGTAAGCGAGTCGGAAGACGTGATATATGGCGAGGTCTTACGCTTTTCACCGATAGTTTAACCCTTGTCGCTAGCGAGACTGTGTAGGTCATACGCGTTGGGATCTTCTGCTGCTGACGCTTTCATCACGTTCCGGTGAAATCACCACTATTACAATAATACTCTTGTAATGTCTTGTTGAACGGTTCGCTTTTCAACTGTCTGCCCCCAGGTTTCGGCACTAGATGCGGAAGCGATTGAGTTGTTGGACTGTCACGGGTAGGCCTCAACTCAGCCGAGTTGGAGGAGAGCGAGTAAGACTCTCCCGTGTTGATTCGCAGTGACCACAAACTACTGTTTCTCCCGAACATGAACCGCGATGCGAGAATGCAGAAATGTTTGTCTCTGTTTCACATGGTTGAGCGGATACTTCGCTGCTAACCGTTGAGAGATTGAGAATAGCTGGCTCTGTTGAAAACCTCCTCACGTCTTGCGATTTGCTGAGTGGCTAGTTTCTCACCCGATCGGCAAAAACCGGTGGGAAGGGTCGCTCTTCTCAATGTCAACGCTGAAGGATTTCAACAGAGCCGGTAACCCGGGTCAGCACGCGTTGGTGACTGGTAAGACTCGTTAGGTAACTCGCGAGACAGCAATTCACTGGTCTTGTGGCACTGCTGGCGGTGAGAACGCCACCGCCACCGATTTCCCACCGTTTGGTCACCGTCACTCAACCGGATTGCCTAAAGCTCCGGCACCTACTGCTCAACAGTGGGAACTGGACTAACGTTAAGTGCCAATTAAATAGGCAGCCCCTAGCGAAAATATATGATTGCAATGCCGACGATCCCAGCAACCGTGAAAAGAATACCTGTCTGTTTGAGGTCTGTGGACCCGAACAGGACTCCGGAAAGACCCGCAAGTGTCATGAACACTGAAAGTAGCAACGGATAGTTCATTGTGCCAAAAATACACCACTCTCCGGGCATTAATCTTTTTGATGAAGATTCAACCTAATTATTTATCTATAGTTTGTTAGAATATAAAGTCGAAGGCATCACCAATCGCGTTAGAAATATCTGACGAGACGTCACCAACTGTATCTTGAACTGGAAACTTCTGTCGACGGCAGTTGTCGGTGTGGGTTTAATTCCAAATCATTGTTATAATATTGACGGAGGAGTACTATGCTAAGGTGTACTATAATACTGATCTATAACTAGATCTAAGCTATTCCCCACACAAGGCTATCGGTCATCAAATCCGACAGTCACAGAATTAGTTGGTTGAGTAGTTAGAGATGGGGAAACGCTAAGTTCACCCTGTGATGGCTTTGATATCCTAAACCTTCGTAATATATTAATCAAATGATCTTAGCTTCTAACCTTGCAAACCGCTCACCAACGCATCGACGCGGACCTGCAGCGAACGGGAAAAACGCACCTGTCGGCAATGATTTTTCAAACTGCTTCGACCACCGTTGTGGATTAAACTGTGTCGGTGACTGATACCAACGCGAATCCCGGTGAACGACCCACTGATTGAGCGCAATAATAGACCCTGATGGGATATGGAACCCGCTCAGTTGGTCATCCTCAATGGGTTGACGAAAAATCCCATATACTGGAGGGTATAAGCGTAGCGACTCCTGAATTACTTTGTCGAGTTCGGAATACTCGTCATTATAACCGAAGAAGTAAGAGAGCGGCTTCTCTCGGACCTCACGTGCCACGGTTTCTTGGACTTCCGGATGTCTCGCCAATAAGTCACCAGTAAATGTAAGCATAAGTGCAGTTGTCTCGTGACCTGCGAGTAACAGCGTCACGATTTCGTCTCTAAGGTCTTTTGTGTCCCAGTCTTCGTCCGACTCAAGGAGATAATTGAGGACCGTTGGTCCGTCGACATCTCCCACACGATGAGCTGCTATTAGGTCCTCGACGGCGGAATCAAGGGTGCTAATCGCGCTTCTGTATGCTCTGTTTTCTGGGGTCGGGGTCCACTCTGGAAGATACAGATACGTTTGGCTAATGCGTTCGAAATGTGCTAAGATTCGCTTGAAGGCCGGTTCTAAGTCCCAGTCTTCTGTGGAGAGATCAACACCAAAGAGTGCATCCACGATGATATTGAGTGTGAGATGCTTCATCTCCTGTTCTAAGTTAACCGTCTCTCCCGACGAAATCCGATCGATTGTTGACTGAGTGTGTGACGTGATTACTGACTGGTACTCTTCCATCCGCTTCGGATGGAAGACTGGCTCAATTCCCTGGCGCTTTGCCCGCCACTCCTCGCCTTCCGCGATAACAAGTCCATTTCCAAGTAGTGACCGGGTCACCATCTTTTGGAACCCACCTTTCTCGTAGTTCTCACTATTCGTGAGAAGGACCCGTTCGATGTCATCAGGTTCTGTCGGAAGGACGAGTCGCTGGCCAGCAACTCGAAGCTGGACGACTGGTCCGTATGTCTCGTTTAATTCCGTGAACCAATCAAGGGGGTCACGACGGAAGAATTCATAAGTGTGACCGACAATCGGAGGTGAGGGTGGCTCAGGAGGTGTTCTTCGAGTGTCTGAGTGAGTTGTCGTGCGATTATTCATGCGACTAGTTCACCTCAGGTCGTTTCTCTTGTGGTCTACTGCCATGTACCATCAATTCTCTGCGAGTTGGTATTGAGTTGCATCCGCTTTGAACGACTCATACTGCTCACGCGCCCACTTGACGGCCTCTGGTGCTGTGTTCATCAACATCCCCCGTACCCCACCGTGTTGATGGACAGTAATCCCAGCAACCTCGTCGTCCCCCCCTTCCATGACCCAGAGTGCGTAGGGGAGTTCGTCATCTGTAACAAGAAGAACTACCTGTCCAGAGTTGATCAATTCAGTAAATGATTCTCGATAATCGACTAACTCCAACAGAACATCCTCAGATACAATGATCTCTGCCGTGCATTGAGTCTCTCGAACAGCAGCCTCAACATCGTCGATATATGATTTGAGAACAACCGGTGCAAGGCCAACCATCTTTTCAGACTGTCGTAACTTCTCGGTACTCGAACTGAGAGCAGATTCTGGGAACTGAGAACCTGCTATTGAAACGGTTACTTGTCGAAGGAAAATTGGCGGCAGCTCTTTCAGATTCGGATTTTCGTTCAATATTTCGCTTGTCCGCTGAACATCGCGAATCTTGTTGAGATATTCCTGACGGATATTCAGCGAGGCCTGCCCAAGTGGAGTTGTCTGGTATTCCCGGTTGTGAGATTCAACACATTCGTACTGGAGCAACTCTGTGATCGCCCGGTCAACAGTCGACCGCGAACAGTCGACGGACTCAACAAGTTCTGGTTTCCGCTGTGGTTGCTCGTGAAGCGCTTGTAAGATCTCAAACCGCTTCGCAAGTACCCTCGAGAAGTCAGTATCCAGCGAACCATTCATGATGTCTCTAAGTCAAATTTTGGCAACACTAAAACATCATGGTTGGTGTAGTCGATATCCGACACCACATGAATTATATCAACAGACTGAGTGCGAACGCTACGTTCAAGAACGTCGCTACGTAGGCTGTGTTGAACCTCTGTGCGGTAATATCTGTTTGTTCTCTCTCAGACGTTCCCTTTACTCGATAGTAAAGCCACAAGTAGTGGCCAGCGACGAGAAACATCGCAACTGTACCTCCCAGAGCGTGGAGTACACCTGCACCAATTCCAGCCAAGACTGTACAGATTGCTGACAGTAGTATGCTCAATGGCACCCCAACGTTCTGTGTGAACGTCCGTATTCCTGCTTGCCGGTCGTAGTACGTGTCTGCGGCTTGGTGCAATATATGGTACCCAAACGTATAGAGAAAAATAACTCCAAGAGCGATAGCTGTATACTCAACTGATGGGTTCCCTGCAAGTATGACAAGCGGAAGTACGACGAATCCGACGTCAGTACCCGTCGTCACGAGGTGGTTCAGTATCCCTCGTTCCTTAATTCGGGGTGGGTACGAATATACAAACCCAGATATCGCAAAGAGGGCACCGCCAGCAGCGAACAGTAGTGATGACGTCTGTAGTGAGACGCACATCCAAAGAAACAGTCCAGCTGTGAGTTCAATAATTAGGATAGTATACGCACTCTCGTACCCGAGTTCATCAACTGCGGTCGCATTCTGTTGTTTCTCAGGATTTTCTTTATCGACGGCGTAATCGTGCAGTACGTCTGCGACTGATGCCTGCATTTTTGTTAGCATGGCCGCACTAAACGCAACTGAGATCTGAATCAAACTCTCTATTTCGAGGCCTAAATCTAGCTGTGAACGAGCAATTACAACGGCGAGGAGGGCATATGCTATGTTATACCCGACTGTTTCAGGAAGCCGATTTATCTGCGAGAATGCCCATAATTTCGTTGAATATCTGCTCTCAGTCTGCCGTTGTCTTGCAAACCATGGCGACATTATCATCACGTGGCTTGTTACATCATATTAACTCATTCATTGGGAATATCATCACTATTCGAAAAATTGGAACGATTGGTTTAGTACAACCTTTCGTCGTCTGGCGGTTTTGTGAGATGTCGGTTCCGTATCGGGCGTGAAATTCGATTGGGAGAGAAGTCCTTTTCGGAGTCAATACTGAACGTTTCAACAGAGTCAGATTGATGGATCTGTTGACATCTTCTGGACCTGACAGAAAGTGCGTGTTGAATATAGAAGGAGGATTCAGCAAGCGGAGCACTTGTTTCACACTAGGTGAGTCGAACGCTCCGATTAGAAGGGCGTGCGTATTGACTGACTGTGTTAGAACCAGTCGTTCTTCTTGAGGTAGAACATCGTAAATCCACAAGCCAAGCCTCCCGCAGTTCCCTCGATGACGGCACCAGTCAACTCACCGTTGAAGAGAACCGTTTGGATGGAGCTAACGACTACTACCCAGATAACAATGTTCGTCGCGACGAATACCCACGGATTCTCTAAGCCGAAATGACGGCTCTCGCTCATACTCCAATTACTGACTTCGATAGTAAATGCGTTCCCTTAGTCTGCAGAAGCAGCGCCGAAGAGACCTTCGAGACCTCACTCCGGATGAACAGTCAAAGACGGGAAGTACGTGTGGTAGAATCCAGTATCAAAACTAATTAGTGAATCTGCGTCCGCAAGTGCATGCCCGCCGATAATGAAGTCTGCCGCAATATGCTGGCGGGGTGAAAGGCTCTCTCCACACAGTTCGCAGTCAACGGCTTGTTTCTCGCCACAGGACGGACACTGAAGACCATCGGGTCGCCGCTCAGTATACTGTTGGAACTTCTCCCCCGCTTCAAAAAGTGCGGACCGTGACGGCTCGACAAGTTGGATGCTAAAGTCTTCGAGAAATTCATCCAGTTCAGCAACGGCGTCAAAGTGACCATCTGCTGCAAGTTCAGCGTAGACCACCGGTGTGATCACAAGTGGACCGTCTCGGTAAGCCTTCCGCAACGCATCTTCACTAGCGTCAGTGTAGTCGTCCTCGTACAGGAGTGCAAGAAGAGCGTTTGTATCAACTGCCGTTGTCACACCTCTGCCCCCGAATCGACATCATCGTCTGAGTCACTACCAATATCTCTTGGGTATTCACCACGCAGTCGACGCATACGCTCGGGCATCGTTTCGTCACTATCTGCGGTACCACGATATTTGTCAAACGGGTCTTGACCCTCTGCAGTCGTCGGCTTTTCTTTCCTCAGCTCGTACCCAGATTCGGTCTGTTCGAACTCAACTTCGTCACCCGGCTCAATTCCGAGGGCCTCGCGAATTGCCTTTGGGATTGTCACTTGTCCTTTCGTCGTAACGCGTGGCATTGTCCTAATACCAGTACGTGGTAATACTTTATCAGTATTACTTAATTTCTCTTACCACTCGTGATGGCCACCTCTCGGACCTAATGTCACGGTTGTGTGCTCAATTCTACATCGAGTCAATCTCGACGACGAAGCCCCGAACGCGCACCGCATGTTTCCGACGTTCTTCTCTGAAAACGAATCCACTACCCCGAGTGACAGGGTATCTCGGGAACCGAGTGGTGCTTATCCATCTCCGAATAACCGCTGCTATTCGAAATATACTCCCCATTGTTTCCGGAGAAAACTCGGACACTCAGCCGAGGAGTCCAAGCGACTCGATATTCGCTCAGATACGCGTAATATTCGTCCTCAGCGTTAATATTCACCCATCTACTCTACACAACGTCTGGTAATGCGTCCGAATTGTTTGAGTTGAGGTATCACTCACGGTCGCAACACGCGCCTGCGTGAGCGGCCAGTCCCGCACAGTCGCAGCAGTGTACACACACGCTGCCGCGACTGCATGCGGATTCGCGCCACGATGAGCCCACTCATCGCTCGATGTCTCGGCTAACGACCGTGCTCGTCGCCGAATCTGGTCTGTCACGTCAAGCACATCCGCTACCCGTGGAACGAACTCAACCGGTGCAACTGGCTTCGCAGGCAGCCCGAGTTCTGTATTGAGTGCATTGTACGCTGACCGGACGCGCGATTCTGCCACCCGTGCCAGCGGGACAAGTTCAGCGAGCGTTCGCGAGAGTCCTGCACATCGACAGGCGGCGTGGACGCTCGCAGCCGCGACTGCTTCGATCGACCGCCCCGGCAACAGATCCGCCTGCTGAGCAGACCGGAAACACCGACATGCTTGGTCACGCAAGCTGTCCGGGAGGTCAAGCGCACCGATGAGTCGCCGAACTTCGTCCAATCCATGTGCGAGCCGACGTTCACGACTCGACTGATACCGACTCCGACTGTGCTGGGTGCGAAGTCGGGAGAGTTGCTGTCGTCTGTCGCCCGGGATCGGGTTTCCAAAGCGTGGTCTCGGGACTAGCGACGCGTTCGAAGAACTCTACCGGCAACTTGACCGAGTCGGTGGGACGCACTTCTTAGTGTTCGATGAGATTGATCACCTCGACGATGTGAACACACTCCTCTATGAGCTTCCACGGGCCTCATCCAACGGGCATATCACGAACTCTCAGGTTGGTGTTATCGGGATTAGCAACAACTACACGTTTAGACAGTCACTTTCGTCGAAGGTCAAAGACACGCTGATGGAAAACGAGATCTCGTTCAGCCCATACAATGCGGACGAGCTGCAAACGATTCTCCGTGACCGCGCTGACCGAGCGTTCGTTGACGGCGCGTGTGATCGGTCGGCCATCGCCATGGCGTCTGCAATCTCTGCAAAGGATATGGGAAATGCGCGACAGGCGATTGACCTTCTCCGAGTCGGTGCAAAGGTCGCCGAGAAAAATGAAGACGAGAAAGTAAAAGACAACCACATCGAGAGCGCGAAAGAACTCGTTCAACGTGGGCGGTTGAGTAACCGAGTCCGTGATCAGACGGACCATGCACAGTATATTCTTGAAACAATTGCACATCTCGAACAGAAGAAAAAGACTCCCGCTCGCTCGAAGGAGATTAAAACGTACTACGAGCAAGTCACGAAAGAGTGGGGTTCAGAACCTCTTACGACGCTAAAGAGTATTCAAGATCACCTCTCTGACCTCCATATGCTTGGCTTCTTGCAGCGGTCTGAACAGAATGACGGTGAGAGAGGTGGCCGCCGCTATGAATATGAGCTTGACCTCGACCCACAGATAATCATCGACGCCCGCAAAGAGGTTGAATCCAAGTGAGACGTCGCATGCGGTGAGACAGACGAAATGTACTCTCACTCCCCGTCGCGCCGTAGCCGACGCCCCACCGAATACAGTCCATTCGTCAGTCACCACACCGCTGGACAGCGACGTGTACTTGACGCGATAGCTGTCAGCCGCGTCGTCGACAACGAGTCGAACAGCGATACCACGATCAGAAAGTGCCTCTCTCAGGAGTGCCATTGGCCACAGCGTCGACTCAGTAGTGGACATCAGCGGGAACGATCCACAGATGATCGTTCGACCCGACGAGTTGCTCAAGCCGTTCGCGATGCCGAATCCCGTCAGCAAACTCGTCGTAGAGGTACACCGCCGGCCCGCGGTACGCACCGAGATTGTGGCACGCATGCCTGACGAGGTCCTCATCGCGCGTGATCGCTGCGGCGTCAAGGTCGTCAACACCCTCTCGAACGCGTTCGAGGTTTCGCTCGAACTCACGAGTGGTCGCCTGCCAGCCGCGCTCAAGGAGTTCCTGGCCGTCCTCCGAGCCAACGGGTGCTGCAACCGGGAGGTCACCCCACCGGGCGCTGCCAGCGACTGTTGTTGAGTCGTCATCGAACGTCACATAATAGTCGAACACCGCCTCAGCGTGGGGGACAGCGCCCACCAGTTGATCGAACACGTCGGCGGCTCGCGAGAGGGCTTCGTCTGTTGTCGATGCAGTTACGAGTGCGTAGATTACTTGGTGCATTCGTCGTCACCTCGCCGACTCAGGAGTCGAAGTCTGTCCGACCCCCTGCGCCGGCGCCCATCGCCGGCGCACACAAACACAACCCATTACGATACACCAGTGTTCACGGTACTGTTGCTCTGGAGGAGATGGTGGACTCGATCTGTTGAGCTAGCAGTCGTTGGAGCCGTGCTGAACTCAGGGTTCAAGTCGGACCCTGGCATGATATCTCGCCTGAAAGAGTCGACCCGCTCAAAAATGATAACATACTTACTAATCTCGGATATAGTCGGACGCGTGCAACGCCGCAATGTCCTCCTCGGTGCGACCGCCACGTTGTTCGGGTTCTCCGGCTGTATCGCCCCGTTCACGTCCGACGGATCCCTTCAAGAGGTGAACGTCGAACTCCGGAATACGGATGACGGAGCGCAGACGTTCCACCTCGCGCTCGAAACCGAATCTGGCATGCTAGACTGGAAATCGCATCGTGTCAACGCGGGCGCTGACGAGCCAGTAACGATAGCCCCAGACAAAGATGTCACCCCGGTCGCAGTACACGGAGTTGTCAAGGACTTCGCCGAGAGAGTCGACATCTTAGGTGTCGATAACCTTGATGAGAACTACTGTCTCCAATTCCATTTCTGGGACTCCCATCCAATCGATGAACGACCGCAGTTGGCGCAGGTCGCCGACATCGAATGCTAACTGTGGAGCTGTTCTGCCGATAAACTCAGAAGAATTACTGCTCATTCAGTTAGTTGCCATGTCTGTCAGTCTATCTATCTCTGATTAAATCAAAAATATGCAAAATTGTAATGAATGCCCATCCGGCTGCGACGAGAGTAGAGCCCTTGTACGCCCAATAGACTGTGAAGAGCAAGGTACCAACAGTCAGTAGAAGATGAGTATGTCTACTTACATACATTTCGAATATATATTTTCGTACATGTACTAAATAACTTTCTTGGTAGCTGCACACACAGCGCGTCGTGCTGGCAGGTGTTTCCCGAATTACCACGCTGCGCGCGAGGTCTGAATCTACTCAGTTTGTTGAACAGTACGATGAAGACAACACCAACGATCATCAGTTCTAAGGCCATAGTACCTGGGTCAGAACTGAGCGCGATGTCGACAACGTGCGGTAAGTAGTCGAGGATTTTGATGAGTACCCCCCTGAGATGGCCGTCGGCCGAAGTAGTGGTAATACTTCTTCTGAGTTGCTCAGTCGTTGTACAGCCATTGATCAGACTGCCGCTTGTTTTGCATACGTGGGTCCCGCTGGTATCGCTCAATATTTCTCGCGATGACCACACGGTCGATGATGTCAACGTCAAGCGTCTGGGCGAGGTCCGTACTGCGGTGTTCGACATACGGAACACCCCCAGACCGACTCTCCAGCCCACGCTGCGGGCGGACTGCCGTCGCGTGAATCGAACCGATGCGGTGTCTGCTCGCTACACGACTGACAGCGGAGCAGTTGCCGTGTTGGTGTGGTAGATGTCGGCTGTGATGGCGAGGCGTCGACAGACGTTCGTCGAAGCGCAATCGCCGGGACAACCCACGTCTCTGAGTCCGAGAGTAACTGTTCACGCCAAGAGTCCTCAGTAATCTGCGTCCCAGCAGCGTTGTACCACCGGGAGCACCAAGAAGGTTTCAACAGGTTCAAGAAAATCGTAACCGCGAATCTCCGGCTACGCTGATGCGGGCGACGAAGACCCCTCATCACGCGGCAGACCGAACTCAACCTCAATCCGGACCGTATCGTAGGGGACGTACGGCTTCTTTGCGCGACCATCCTTCTCGAAGTGGACGATATCGTACTCAGCTAGTAGGTGTAGATCGTCGTGCACATCGTGGACGTCGCGCTCCAAGCGACTAGCCAGTGCGCGGATACTCTCGGGCGGGCGTTCCATCACCTCTTCGAGGAGTTCCATCCGCCGGTCGGTTAGCAGTTGGCGGAGCCGCGTCCGATCCTCGAAGTTGACGACATGCGGTACCTCTTCACCCTGCTCCCACCGTTCGGCCCGCTCAAGAGCCGCCGCCTGCGCCTGTTCTGCTGGGAGCGACGTGATACGGAGAGTCGAAGGGTACTCGACCTCGTCCGGGTCGGGAGTGAATTCGTCGTGCGTCGGTTCAGTGTCAGTTGGTTCGTTGCTCATAGATCTCGTTCACCTCGGTTTAGAAATCGTTGACTAGGTCGGACAGCCCTGTGAACTCCAACTTCATGATGTCGCCCTCGGGTGTATGTCGGTGGTGTCGACCAACATCCAAGTGGTACGGCGAGTTATCATACCGCAGGAGTGTGTCGCCGTCAGCGTCCATGTACTGAAAGCTGTATTTCAGTCCCTGCGGGAAGTCTTCGCTTGAGGGGACTGCCACGCGACCATCTCATACCGACTTCCATCTGGCTTCTCGTTTTCGTCCCGGTACACAACCCTTGCAGGCATCGTTTTCCTATGTTGTGGTACAACCCCAACAATGTTAAAGGTTAGCGTTTGGAACGTCCCCCAACAGACAGATTCCGTACACTCAGCACCGCTTTGGGCTTTTTTAGCGATAGGACTTCGTCCGTACCCTTTCTTTGGATGGTATTCAACGCCGTCTCACGCGGTGCTTGACTCTCGTGTGGGAGTTCGTCTCAAGCCCGTTTTCAATCGCAGCAGGACGTGGCCGAATGCTACTTGCACCTCACCAACGAGCGTCTTCGTTCAGTCGAAATTCCGCGGCCAGGTCACGGGAGGGCGGCATACCGCGTCGTGGCCGTACGTTCCGATATAAACGTTCGTCCAGCGAGGCCACTCTGAAACCCGACTGGAGGCCAACAAACGTATATGTATTCTTAAACTAGCTGTGGGCAGCAAAATGTACGATTTGACCGGGTTCCAACGCGACCTGCTGTACGTCACCGCCGGCTTGGACGAGCCACACGGGCTTGCAGTCAAAGACCAACTCGAGGACTACTACGAAACTGAGATCCACCATGGTCGGCTGTATCCCAATCTCGATACGCTCGTCGAGAAGGGACTACTCGACAAAGGTGAGAAAGACCGCCGAACGAACGTCTACGCGATTACAGCTCGCGGTCGCCGGGAGATCGAAGCCCGTGACGACTGGGAACAACAGTATACGAGCGAACTTACCACCTGACTGCTGCTACGAGACGAGTGACCGTTTTGTTCGACACCCAGTACAAGTGAGGCAGGCACCTATTTTGATCCGAGGTTCACGAACCTGTCCTGAGGCGTTTGAGTCCTAGTCCAAGTGAGCCACCGAGAGTTCCGAGTATGAGCGCAGCACTCAGACCAACCAGTCCAGCCCACGCGATGCGAAAGACTAGTCCTGGCGAAGCCCCAGTAATCCCAATCCCAGCGAGGTGAATCCCGAACCCAGCGGCAAGGGCGAATGCGAACAGCCACGTTCGCACTAGTCCATCGTCTCGAGCGGCAAGGATAGCGCTGACTACCAGTAATCCAAGCGCAAGGAACTCCCATCGAAGCAACGACACGAGAAGCTCGACACGCGACACGAAATTAAAGAAAATAGCTGAACAAACGAACACTACGAGGGAAACGAGTAGTGTTCGCGGACGAAGTTGCTTGCTGAGGTCAGACACTAGTGGGAGGACCATACTGAATACATCTCTGTGCAACCCAATAATAGTGTTGGACATTCATCATTATTTCGGAGTATCCAAATTGATACCTTCTAGAATATATTACATATATTTGTGTTCATGATAATAAAACGTAATTGTAATATTGATAAATTATTACTTCAGTTCTAGGTGACAAATCTTTCAGACGTATGTGTATCCAGCATCAGACTCAATGTGCCACGCAGCCGTCCCGAACACTTTCCCATTTGCGACTGGATTCGGGTCACGGCCGTTGCAGACACCAGCGATTCCAACTTGGTCGTGACCAACTTTCTGGTAGGCAACTGAGCCACTATCTCCATTATCAAAGTCGCTATCACCACCCCACTTAATCTGGTGTGGGCGGTCACTACATCCATCGTCAATTACGCCAATGTATCCATTTGCGGAGACGATTTCTCCAGACGTTTCACAAGTTCGGATACCCCGTTTTGTTAATTGCTCACCGTTTGCAATCTTGTCTTTGAGTGCATCCTGAGTAAATTGTTTGACAATAGTTAAATCACTCAGACTACCGCCGCCGTCAGCAATTCGACCGGCAGGTGTGTGCCCGTTAAGTGGCTCAGCAACGACAAAGTCATCTTTACAGTATGCCTCGGTTATATTACCGATTGCAGCATCTTCATCTTGGTTATACAGTTTCCGACTCGTTGGATCATCGCCGTAGAACACATGTTGACACGTAGAGAAATATCTCTCACCGTCCTTGTGTAGTGGTGCACCCATTGTACAATGAGTATTATTATGCCCACACTCCATTTCCGCCCCAGGGGGCACTAAATCACCATAGTCGGTCTCGTAACAACCCAACTCAAATGACCCAGTTTCAAACACATCAACCGGAATCTCTCCGACTTTGTCTGGTATCTGCTCCCGTGCTTCCTGAGTTGACTGAATGCTCGGATGGAAACTTCGATCAGGGTTCTTGAGAACACCAACATTTAATTGAGGACCTGCACCACCATGCTTCGGTGGCGTTAGCGTGACTTCATTGACGAACGGCTTATTTTCGAAGTTCGCTTTGTATCGCGAGTTTTCTGCACGCCTAAGCGAATCATACCAGTCACGGTTGACCTGCTTAGTTTCTGTGATAAGTGGTGAAGATTGATCTTCAAGCACTTCGCGACGAAGAGCATAGTCAATCTTGACATACTTATTGCTTCCAGGGTCTGCACGACTGGAACCTACCGTAGTAAGTGCAGTAGTTCCGATTACAGCAGAACTAACAGTTCCAAGGACCCTTCGACGTGTGGCTCTCCAGTTCTGACGACTAGTTGAATTGTCTGAATTATCAGACATAATTACTTTATGGATATACAACCATAATATAGCTGATGGCCATCTTGGATAGCGGTACACCACATTACTCCTACGGGACGATACAAGGCCAACCATTCGAAGGTTAGTAAGAATCTACGATGAACCATTCATGGTCCGAGGTCGTGGCTGCGCGCGCAGCGGCCGCGAGCACGGAGCGGAGGGTGGGGCGGTGGGGTCTGGGTCGGCCCGGCCACCAACAAAAAAGAGGGCTGCCTCGCGCCGTTAGGCGTCCCACCAGGCGTCGCGCTCGGGGAAGTGCACGGTCGTCCAGCCCGTCAGTGCAATCGAGACACGCCCATCGTACCAGTTCCGCGCCGCCCCGTGAATCCGCACGCGTTCGCCCTCACGAATCCACGGCACGTCCGAGGCTTTCCAACTCGTCAGCTTCACCTGCCCGCTTTCGTCTTCAAGGAGCCCCGCTTGCTGAATCGCCGGCGACTCAGACTCCCACACTGTCGTCAGCGTCCCTTCAACGCACACCTCACGTCGCGACACGCCCTCCAGTTTCCCGATCGGAACCATCGTCCCCGGTGCGCCCTCGAGTTCCTCGAACACGCTCACCGCTGCCGACAGCATGTCTTTCCCGCTCACCATCGCTTCACTCAGCCGCCGACTGATCGCCGCTCGCGACCAGCCATCCAGCTTCTCCGCCAACCGTGTTGCCTGAGAGTTCACCGCGCCCAACTGGTCTTGAGTTAGCTCCGTCCGAGGGTCAGCCCGGTCGGGGTCCGCCATCGGATTCACGCTTGCCGCACGCTTCTGGAACTGCCGCCGTCGCTCAGCGCTCCGCTCGGCCGCAATCGCCCGGGACCGTGCCTCACGACCCTCTTGCGAGCCCAGTTCCGCACGGGCACTAATCCGTTCAAGCTCGGCTTCCCGCGCTCGAATGCGCTCTTCTTGGGCCAACGTCACGCCGTCAATCCGCTCGTCGCTCGTGTCTGCGATCCCGTCTGGGTGGTTCGCATCCACCTTTGCCTGGATCTCCTGTTGCACCGTCGCCTGGAATGTCGGCGTCTCGTCGACAACCTCAAACCCGTCTTCATCGACTGTCGTCTCGTCCGCGTGTTCGAACGCCTGTTCAGCCACCGAAACTACCTTCCGACTCGAGTTGTTACTAGACATTGGAACTGACACGTTCCTGAAGGCGCTGACGCGCCGACGCCCGCGACCTCACTCGCGGGATTCTCACGAACCAACCTGTTGAGCCACGGCTCCGACGTCGACCGATGACGCCGTCACCGAGGTGCCCGCGCCGCGCCTTCACGCCGGACCCTGTCCGGCGCGGCGCGGCACCGACGGCACCCCCCACAGACGAGTGCGGGGGGTGAACCTCGAGGTGAGCGCGCGGTCACCGCCATATACCCAGCCGGTCACCGCGGGTCGCGCCGCGCCGAGTCCGTCCGTCGCCAGACGCAACGGAAGCGGTCGCGGCGCCGAGGCGGCACGGCCGGGGGGTATATGGTGGTGAACGGCGTCGCATACGGCCACAGCGAGGCCGCAGAGAGCGAGGACCCGCTGGA
>NZ_JAMYJY010000030.1:0-35760 GCF_024136985.1 Haloferax sp. AB510 | reverse complement strand
CGTCTCGCCCGAGGCCGTCCAGGAGTACGCGCAGGCCCAGCGCGAGGCGCAGACCGCGGACGCCGAGGCGGTGTCCGCCGAGGCCGACGCCGGAACCGCGACCGCCGAGGCGACGGGCGAAGTGGAGAGTGAATCCGCACCGCCCGAGACCGGCCCCGGTGCCGGCGAGCGCGTCCCCTACAAGGGCGTCCGCAAGGCCATCGGCGACCAGATGCAGCGCTCGAAGTACACCGCGCCGCACGTCACCCACCACGACGAGGTGGACGTGACGGAACTCGTCGAACTGCGCGAACAACTCAAGCCGGTCGCCGAGGAGCGCGGCTCGCGGCTGACCTACATGCCGTTCGTGATGAAGGCCGTCATCGCGGCGCTGAAGGACTTCCCGTACCTCAACTCGCAACTCGACGAGGAGAACGAGGAAATCGTCCTGCGCGACGAGTACAACATCGGCGTCGCGGCCGCGACCGACGCCGGCCTGCTCGTCCCCGTCGTCCACGACGCGGACCGCAAGGGCATGCTCGAACTCGCCGACGAGATGAACGAGAAGGTCGAGAAGGCCCGCAACCGCAAGATTTCGCCCGGTGAGATGCGCGGCGGCACCTTCACCATCACCAACATCGGGGGCATCGGCGGCGAGTACGCCACGCCCATCATCAACTACCCCGAGGTGGCGATTCTCGCGCTCGGAGCCATCAAAGACAAGCCCCGGGTCATCGACGGTGAGGTCGTGCCGCGAAAAGTCCTCACCCTCTCGCTGTCGTTCGACCACCGTATCGTCGACGGCGCGCAGGGCGCTCGATTCACGAACCGCGTGAAGGAACTGCTCGAAGACCCCAAGCTGTTGGTGTTAGAATAATGGTCGTCGGAGACATCGCGACCGGAACCGACCTGCTCGTCATCGGCGCGGGACCCGGCGGCTACGTCGCCGCCATCCGCGCCGCACAGAAGGGAATCGACACGACGCTCGTCGAGAAGGACGCCTACGGTGGGACCTGTCTCAACTACGGCTGTATCCCCTCGAAGGCGCTCATCACGGGCGCGAACCTCGCTCACGAGGCGGGCCACGCCGAGGAGATGGGCATCCACGCCGACCCCGTCGTCGACATGTCGCAACTGCGCGACTGGAAGAACGGCGTCGTGGACCAGCTCACAGGCGGCGTCGAGAAGCTCTGTAAGGCCAACGGCGTCAACCTCATCGAGGGGACCGCCCGCTTCAAAGACGAGAACGCGGTCCGCATCGCCCACGGCGGCGAGGGACAGGGCTCGGAGACCATCGAGTTCGAACACTGTATCATCGCCACCGGCTCGCGCGTCATCCAGATACCCGGCTTCGACTTCGGCGACGAGCCGGTGTGGTCGTCGCGCGACGCCCTCGAAGCCGACACCGTCCCGGAGCGGCTGGTCGTCGTCGGCGGCGGCTACATCGGGATGGAGCTGTCCACGACGTTCGCAAAGCTCGGCGCGGACGTGACCGTCGTCGAGATGCTCGACGACATCCTGCCGGGCTACGAGTCCGACGTGGCCCGCGTCGTCCGCAAGCGCGCCGAGGACCTCGGCATTGACATGCACTTCGGCGAGGGAGCAAGCGGCTGGCGCGAAGAGGACGACGGCATCATGGTGACCACCGAAACCGAAGACGGCGAGGAAAACGAGTACCGCGCCGACAAGGTGCTCGTCGCCGTCGGACGCTCGCCCGTCACCGACACGATGGACATCGAGAGCGCCGGTCTCGAAGCCGACGAGCGCGGGTTCCTCTCGGTCGACGACCGCCGCCGCACCGACGTGGAGCACATCTACGCCGTCGGCGACGTGGTCGAGGACACGCCGATGCTCGCGCACGTCGCCTCGAAGGAGGGCATCGTCGCCGCCGAGCACATCGCCGGCGAACCGGTCGCCTTCGACAGTCAGGCCGTCCCCGCCGCGGTGTTCACCGACCCCGAAATCGGCACGGTCGGCATGACCGAAGCGGACGCCGAGGAAGCCGGCTTCACGCCCGTCGTCGGGCAGATGCCCTTCCGAGCGTCCGGCCGCGCGCTGACGACGAACCACGCCGACGGCTTCGTCCGCGTCGTCGCCGACGAGGAGTCCGGGTTCGTCCTCGGGGCGCAAATCGTCGGCCCCGAGGCCTCGGAGCTAATCGCCGAACTGGCGTTCGCCATCGAGATGGGCGCGACGCTCGAAGACGTGGCGTCGACCATCCACACCCACCCGACGCTCGCGGAAGCGGTCATGGAGGCCGCCGAGAACGCGCTCGGGCAGGCGATTCACACGCTGAATCGGTAGCGCCGCAGAACCAGACCGGCTTTTTTCACCCGTCGTCGAACCACCACAGCGCCAGCATCGTCCCCACGACTGCCACGGCCGCGGGGATCGACTCGTCGACGCCGAGTGTGCGGACGTCGAAGAGGACGACGCCCTCGAACAGGGCGGCGAGCGCGAGGGCCACGAAGACGAAGCCCGCCACCCAGATTTCGGGCGTGTTGACGTCACTGATTGACATGCGCGGTGCTACGAGGCGAAATATGATAAGTGTTAGCAGCCCCCAAACTATCTATTCGTCGGCGTCGAGAATCCCGTGGCTCTCGAAGAGCTTTCCGAGTCGGTCCATGGAGGCGACGACGGCGTCGCAGGCCGGACGGACCGCGTCCTTGGGGACGAAGCCGACCGAGAGGCCGGCGACTTCGAGCATCGGGAGGTCGTTCGCGCCGTCGCCGACCGCGACCGTTCGGTCCATGGGCACGTCGTGTTCGGCGGCGTGGTTCTCCAGCGCTGTGTCCTTCGTGCCCTCGATGAGCGACCCCTCCACGTCGCCGGTGAGTCGGCCGCCCTTCACGGGCAGACGGTTCGAGACGATGTCGTCGACCTCGACGCCCTCCTTTTCGAGCGCGCGCTCGACGCCGCGTTCGAACCCGCCGGTGAAGATGGCGACGTGGTGACCGTAGTCGCGGAGTCGCTGGATGAGGTCCGCCGCGCCGGGGCGAAGTTCGACCTCGCCGTAGGCTTCCTCTGCGAGTTCCTCTTCGAGGCCTTCGAGGAGACGGGCGCGCGACCGGAGGCTCTCCGCGTAGCTCATCTCGTCGTTCATAGCTCGTTCGGTGATATCGGCCATCTCGTCGGCCGTGCCGTTCTTCTTGCCGAGGAGAACCGTCATCTCGGAGTCCGAGAGCGTGCCGTCGAAGTCGAAGGCGATGATGCGCATATCTGCCCGTCGTCGCCGCGGGCTTTCAAAGCTTCCGCGTCGGCAGTTATGCGGCGGGGACGCGACCGGATGACGAACGGGCGGCGAGAGAGGATCGAACCGCGGCGGCGCCGCGCACAGCTATTTATCCGTCGTCTCCCTGACAAGCACGTATGGACGACCATCACGACGCCGAACACGAGACGCTCAGCGACGTCGAAGCCGACCTTGCCGACGACTTCGGCGAGGAAGGCGACACCCCGCTCCGGCAGTTCGTCCGGAGCCTGCGCGACCTCGACGAGGCCGACGTGCGCGCGGTCGGCCAGTACGACGGTGAGGCGTTCGAACTGCTCTACCTCCGCGAGGACATTGAAGACGCCCTCGGCCCGGACGCGCGCACCGAGCGCGTGAAGACGCTCGTGATGAAGGCGCTCGGCGAACCCGTCAACGAGCCCGAACTCGACGGCTACGGGGATTTGAACGCCGTCATCAGGTGGTTCGACGAGGTCGTCGTCGCCATCTACCCGCACGACGAGTGGTCGGGTGCCATCGCGACGTTCGACCGGGCGAACTCGCCGCTGGTCGACCTCGCGTCGAAGCACCTGTCGTGAGAACGTTCGCGGGGCGACCGCGGCGCGCCCTCACAGTCAGAGTCAGAGTCTGAATCTGAGTCAGATTCGGAGCGGCGTCCACGACCGCGGGCCGTCGTCGAGGCCGCGGACCCGGAACTCCGGGTCGCCGTCGGTGTCGCGCGTCTCGACGAACCCGTCGAACGGCTGCTTGAGGAGCGCGAGTTCGCGCTCGTCGACGAAGCCGGTGTCGAGCGTGAAGACGCCAGAAAAACCGGCCGCTGAGATGCGACCCGTGATGACGTGAAGGAACTGGAACAGCCGCTTGAGGTCGACGTACATCACGAGCGTCGAGAGGACGTGCAGGCCGACGCGGGCCGCCCGACTCGCCTCGTGGTGCTCACGGAGCGATTCGGTGAGGTGGATGCCGATGCCGGTCAGGTCGCCGGGACTGGAGACGTACCGGAGGTTCCCCGCGTCGGCGCGGTCGCCGAGGAGGTCGGCGACGCTCGTCGTGTCGATGACCTCGAACTGCTCCGGGGGCGACCCGCTGATGTGCGACAACTCCCGTGCGATGCTCGGGGCGGGCTTCTTCGTCGTCACGACGACCGTCCCCACGTCGTCGCGCTCGCCGGGCGCGAGCATCGAGAGCATGAGCCGTCGCTTCCGCGTCATCGTCGGGCCGGCGATGAGCACGGACCCGGTGTCCGGAAGCGACACCTCGGGCGGTTGCGTCGCCGGCGAAGCGTTCTCGGGACGGAAGACCATCTACAGAATCTATCGGACTCGCCAAGATAATACTAGTGGGCGAGAACGTCGGGCGACCCAAACCGTGCGAGACAGTCTCAATGTCACGATATCGGCCGTTGTGACAACCCTTAACCCGCGCGGCTCTGACCCTACGCGCATGAAGGTACTCGTCACGGACCCGATCGCCGACGCGGGTCTGGACCGGTTACGCGAGGCCGGTTACGAGGTAGAGACCGCGTACGACGTCGAAGGTGACGCGCTGCTCGAAGCCGTCTCCGACGCGAACGGGCTCATCGTCCGCTCCGGAACGCAGGTGACCGCCGAGGTGTTCGAGGCGGCGCCCGACCTCGTCATCGTCGGACGCGCCGGCATCGGCGTCGACAACATCGACATCGACGCCGCGACCCAACACGGCGTCATCGTCGCCAACGCGCCCGAGGGGAACGTCCGCGCCGCCGCCGAGCACACGGTCGCGATGGGCTTCGCCGCCGCGCGCTCGATTCCGCAGGCCCACGCCCGCCTGAAAGACGGCGAGTGGGCCAAGTCCGACTACCTCGGCAACGAGGTCAACGGCAAGACCCTCGGCGTCGTCGGCCTCGGCCGCGTCGGCCAAGAGGTCGCAAAGAAGTTCTCGTCGCTCGGGATGGACATCGTCGCCTACGACCCCTACATCGGCGAGGAGCGCGCCGACCAGCTCGGTGCCGAACTCGTCGAGTTCGAGGCCTGTCTCGCCCGTGCCGACTTCCTCACCGTCCACACGCCGCTGACCCCCGAGACGGAGGGGCTCATCTCCACCGACGAACTCGAAACGATGGGCAGCGGCTACCTCATCAACTGCGCCCGCGGCGGCGTCGTCGACGAGGCCGCCCTCGCCGAGGCCGTCGACGCCGGCGTCATCGACGGGGCCGCAGTCGACGTGTTCGCCGACGAGCCGGTCTCACCCGACAACCCGCTTCTCTCCGTCGACGACGTGGTCGTCACGCCGCACCTCGGCGCGTCCACCTCGGCCGCACAGGAGAACGTCGCCGTCTCGACGGCCGACCAAATCGTCGCCGCGTTCCGCGACGAACCGGTCATCAACGCGCTCAACGCGCCCTCGGTCGACGAGAGCGCCTTCCCGCGCATCCAGCCGTACATCGGTCTTGCCGAGACCGCCGGGAAAATCGCCGCCCAACTGCTGGACGGCCGCCTCAACGAGGTCGAGGTTACCTACACCGGCGACATCGCCGCCGAGGACGTCGAACTCGTCACGGCCTCCGCGCTGAAGGGCGTCTTCGCGCCGCTCGAATGGCAGGTCAACGCCGTCAACGCCCCGCAGGTCGCCAAGGAACGCGGCATCGAGGTCGTCGAGTCGAAGTCCCGCCAATCGGACGACTTCCAGAGCCTCGTGACCGTCACCGTCCGCAACGGCGACGAGGAGATGACCGTCTCCGGAACGCTGTTCACCGGCGAGGACCCGCGCATCGTCCGCATCAACGGCTACCGTCTCGACGCCATCCCGCACGGCCAGATGCTCGTCGCCCGCAACTACGACAAGCCGGGCGTCATCGGCTTCATCGGAACCGTCCTCGGCGAGAACGACGTGAACATCGCCGGGATGTTCAACGCCCGCCGCGCGAAGGCCGGCGGCGAGGCGCTGACCGTCTACAACCTCGACGACGACGTACCCGAAAGCGTCCGCGAGAAGCTCCTCGCCGACGACCGCATCATCGACGTGGACCTCATCACGCTCTGAAGCGGACGAACCGCACCGCTTTCTGAAAGAAGAACCCGACTACCGTCGGCCGAACGCCGACGTGACTTCTTCGACCACGCGACCGACGACGGCTTGCACCGTTGCGGCCGCGCTCGACTCGGCACCCGAGCGGCGAGGCCGGTCGCTCCGCCGGTCCGAGCGGTCGTGCGTCTGCTGACGGCCGTGGCCGCGACGCTCGGCCAGCAACTGTTCGTAGTGGTCGATTATCTCCTGTTGTTCCGCATCGGCACTCTCGAGACGCTCGTTGAGACGGGTGTTCGCGCGACGAAGCGCCTCGTTCTCGCGCTGGAGGGATTCCTTGCTCCGCGCGTCGGTGGTGGACGACGGGCGACGACTGCGTGACTGCTGATGACCGCGTGACTGCTGATGACTGTGTGACTGCTGATGACTACGTGACTGCGCTGACGTGGATGCCTGCGCTGACGTGGTCGTGGACGTGTGTGCGGACGGGGGTGCTGACGTGGTCGTGGATGCGTGTGTGGATGAGGCCGAAGACGCGGGGGCTGAGGAGGCCGAAGACGCGGTTTCGGACGGCCCGTTTTCGATTCCGTCCGGCGGGTACGTTCTCGAACCGGCCCCGTCCCGGCTGACGGTCCCGGTCGGCATGCTGCTGAGCGACATCGTGTGGCAAAACGTACCACAGAATGAAAAGGATGCGTCAGACGCGCACCCGACGTGCGTCATCGTCCGCGGTCAGACGGCTCCACCCGCCGATATTCGCGACCGTCGGCGACGGTCGGCACCGGCCGGTCGCCCTACTCGGCGAGGTGTTCGAGGACCGCTTCGGTGTCGTTCGGGACGGGTTCAGGGTCGTCACCCGCTTCGAACGCCGCGTCGGGGTCCTTCAGCAGGTGGCCCGTCGTGAGACAGACGACGTGTTCGTCCTCGGAGACGACGCCCTCGGTGCGGAGTTTGCGGAGGCCGGCGACGGAGGCGGCGGAAGCGGGTTCGACGCCGACGCCCTCGGCCGCGAGGTCGCGCTGTGCCTCGGTGATTTCCTCGTCGGAGACGGCGACGGCCGTGCCGTCCGTCTCGCGGATGCCGGGGAGCGCCTTCGGCGCGTTGACCGGGTTGCCGATTCGGATGGCGGTCGCGCGCGTCTCGACTTCCTCCCAGCGCTGGGTGTCGTCCCAGCCGTTCTCGACGGCCTCGACCATCGGGGCCGCGCCTTCGGCCTGCACGCCGGTCAGTTTCGGCACGTCCTCGACGTCGAGCGCGCCCGACTGAACGAGTTCGCGGAACGCCTTGTAGAGCGCGGAGGTGTTGCCCGCGTTGCCGACGGGGAGGACGATTCGGTCCGGGTAGGTGCCGTAGTCCTCGTGGAACTCCTCTAAGATTTCGAGGCCGATGGTCTTCTGGCCCTCCAAGCGGAAGGGGTTCAGCGAGTTGAGGAGGTACGCCTCACCGCGGGCGGCGAGGTCCTGTACGATGTCGAGACAGGAGTCGAAGTTGCCGTCCACTTCGAGGATGCGCGCGTCGTGGAGCGACGCCTGCGCGATTTTCCCGGCGGCGACCTTCCCGGCGGGGAGGAGCACGAGCGTCTCCATCCCGCCGCGCGCGCCGTAGGCGGCGAGCGCGGCCGAGGTGTTGCCGGTCGAGGCACACGCGAGGCGGCCGACGCCGAGTTCCTTCGCCACGCGGACGCCGACAGTCATGCCGCGGTCCTTGAACGAGCCGGTGGGGTTCATCCCCTCGTGCTTGACGCGGAGGGTCTCGACGCCCACGTCGGCTTCGAGGCGGGGTACCTCGTGCAGGGGCGTCGCGCCCTCGGGGAGCGAGACGCCCTCCTCGAAGGGAAGCGCGGCGTTGTAGCGCCAGACGCCGCGGCCCTCGAAGTCGTCCCACGTCGGCGGGGACGCGTAGCGGACCTCGAGGAGGCCGTCGCAGTCGTCGCAGGTGTACCGAACGTCCTCGAACGGCGCGAACTGCGCGCCGCACGCGATACATTCGAGCCAGGTGCCGTCGTCGGCGACGGATGGCTCCTCGGGGGCGGGTGCCGTGAGTTCGAGGCTCATTGCTCGGGCGGTGGCACCAGAGGGACAAAAGCGGGCGGGTTTGGGCGGCACCTGCCGGGCGACGACCTCGTCGGGAACCCGGTCGATTGGGGACGACTACGACTCGCCGAAGGCGTCGATGCGGGCGTGCACGTCCTCAGCCCACTCGTCGAGCGCGGCGTGCATCATCTCCTTGGCCTCGGGGAGCGGGGTCGCCGTGTACTGGTAGACGTAGCCGCCGGGGTCGAGCAGACGGCGCTTGCGCTCGGTGAGCCCCTTGTCGAGGAGCGTCGTCAGAGAACGGTTGACGTTGCTTCGGTCGCGGTCGAGCACCTCCGCGAGTTCGGCGACGGTGCTGCCGGGGTTGTCGAGTAGTGCGAGGTACGTCCGGCTCTCGTGGCTCTGGATGCCGAAGACGCACGCGAGGACCTGTCCGAAGTTCGGGTCCTCGGTCTCCATCAGTTCGCCCATGTCCGGTGCGTCGGCCATGCACACCTGTTCGCCGTGCGTCGGATTAAACCCTCACCTACAGGCGAGCGAGCGGTCGCCCACGGACGAGGCGTGGCGGTTACTCCGCCTTCGCGTAGCCCATCTTCAGCACGCAGTCCCGCATGCCGTCTTCGTCGTCGTGCTTGTGGAGCGTCGTCGGCGTGTCGCAGTAAAAGACCGTGCCGTCGTGGCGGAGCGTCACCTCGTGGATACCGCCGAGCATCTCCGCTTGGACGACGACGCGGCGACCCTCGCGGAGCGCGTCGAGGATTTCGTCTGCGGTCAGTTCGCCGGACTCGACTCGAAGCGGCTCGGGCATACCGGAGGGTCGCGGGCGAACGGTATCAGTATTGTCGATGACGGCGGACGCCGATGACGGCGACCGCGTTCGACGAGTCGAATCAACGCGAGACGCGAGTCAGTTCGTCGTGGATTTGGACCGCTGTTCGTCGTCCGTCACCGGAACCTCCACGCCCTCGACGACCTCCGCGACCTCGGTCTCTTTCGGCGTGTCGATGTGCCAGCGGTCGATTTCGTCCTCGAAGTCCCGCAGCGTCTCCGACACCATCGACTTCAGTTCGTCGTCGTTGACGTTCACCTCGAAGACGAACCGCTCGTCGCCGGAGCCGCGACCGACCCGCTGGATGTTCGCGCTCACGAGTTCGTTGTCGAAGTAGTACGGAGCCAACTGGGTCATCACGTTGCGGTAGACCGTGTCCTCGACCTTCCGCAGCGCCTTCCGACCGGCGGAGTCCGCCGCGCGGGCGACGTAGTTGATAGAGTCCTGCCACGACTCGACGGCCCCTTCGTTGTCGCCCTCCTCGACCCGCTCGTAGGACCGGGAGAGCTTCTCGCCCGCCGTTTTGAGGTCGTCGTTGGGGGTCTTGCCAGCCTTCTCGCCCTCGCCCTCGCCGACGCTGGCTTGCTGGGCCGTCTTCTCGTTTACGTCCTCGCCGAGGCGCTCGTGGGACTTCGGTCGCCACTCGTCCCAGTCGTCGAAGGCGGCACCGTCGACGTCGGCGTCGCGGAGCGCGCGGGTGATTCGCTCCCCGTGTTCGACAACCTCGTCCCAGGTGCCGCGGCGTTTGAACCCGGAGATGCTCTCTTCCATTGTCGTTGACGGGAGTACGTGCCAGACGGTATAAACTCTACGAGGAGACAGGTTCGCACACGCATGGGAACGCCTAGCGGTCGCGGTAGACGAACCACTCGGCGGCCGCGTCGAGGCGGGCCGACACCGGGCCGAGCCACGCCGCCGGCGACGCGAGTCGGAGTGCCGACTCGTCGAGTTCGATTCGGTCGTCACCGAGCGGGTCGCGGTCCCCGCTCCCGGTGGCGTCCACGACGGTGGTCATCGAACACCGGCCGCAGGCCTCGCGCTTCGGGTCTGCCATGGGCCGCGGTTCGTAACCTTCACGAATAAACCTTGGTTTCCGGACGGGTCGCGACGGGCTTATACGGTCGAACGTGTTGCTCCGTCTCATGGGATATCGCGTCGTGGACGCAACCGCCGTCGAACCCGCCGACGACCGCCCGTGCGAACTCCGCCGCATCGGCGGCGCGGGCGGCTTAGAGACCGTCGCGCTCAACCGCTTCCGGGCCGCCCCCGGCGAGCAGGTGCCGCTTTCGTACCACTACCACACCGAACAGGAAGAGGCGTTCTACGTCCTCTCGGGCACGCTGTTCGTCGAGACGCCCGACGAGACGTTCGAAGTCGGCGCTGACGGCCTGTTCGTCGCCGACCCGGAGAGCCCCCATCGGGCGTACAACCCCGAGGAAGCCGACGAGCCGGTCGAACTGCTCGCGCTCGGCTCGCCGGCCGTGTCGGGCGACGCGGTGGCCTACGACCCCGACGAGGAATGAGGAGCGTCGAACCCGACGACGCCGAGGGAGCCGGAATGCAGGACGAGCCAAGCGGGGCGGACGCCGTTCCGGGTCCGGCCCTCGACCGCCCCGAGTGGGACGACGAGTACCTCGACCGGGTCGCCGAACGGCTCATGTACAACTACGACTTGGAGCGGGAGTACGTCGTCCGCGGCGAGCGATTCGACCTGTTCGGCTCGATGCGGATGGAGAGCCAAAAACAGTTCCTCCACCAGTCTATCAACTACGCCAACCACCACGCGATGGAGTACATGTTCGCGCGCCGAGTGGGGTCGGCGACGGTCGCCGAACTCGAACGGCTCGTCGAACTGGGTCACGAACTCGCCGACGAGTGGATAGAACCCGACGAGGAACACTACGGGACGGACTTCACCTTCGTGCTCGTCGCTGACGCGGTGTCGGACGAGGTTCGGTCGTTCGTCTCCGACTTCTCTGACCGGACGCTCCTGAAGTTCGGCTACTACGGCCACTACGAGGTGAATCTCGCCGTCGTCGCGCCGACCGACGAGGACGCCGTCGCCAGCCGCAACGCCGACTCGGTCGCCGCGTTCACGCTCTGGAGCGATGGCTCGCCGACTGTCTCCGGCGGGCTGTTGCGTCGGCTCCTCGGAAAGTTGCGTCCGTAAAAAAGCGGAGTCGAAACGGCGAACGGCTGGCGCGTCAGTCGTCGCTCGGCTGCGGACGACCGCCGCCACCGCCGCCACGCGAACTCCGGGCGTCTTTGATGTTGTCGTAGCCGATTTTCGCCAGCGACAGCGCGAGGTAGACGAGCACCAGCGCGAGGACGATTTGGACGACCGCCGACACCATCGCGAAGGTGCCCGCCGAGGCCATCCACTCGGGGTTCAGGAACTTCGCGTAGAGGTTGTCGTGGAACGCGAGCCAGAGCAGACCCAGCGACGTGATGGTCGTCATGAGGGCCATCGGCAGACCCGTGCTGAGGAGCTGCTTGGAGTCGTCCCAGTTGGCCAGCCAGACGGTCGCGGTCAGGAGCGCCAGCGCGGCGAGCAGCTGGTTCGCACCGCCGAACAGCTGCCAGAGCGTCAGCCACGAGCCGCTCGTGATGAGGATGTACGCCGGCAGCGACTGCACGAACGCGTTGCCGTAGCGGTTGGTCGCGAACTCCTCGACCGGCGTCTCGGGCGTCCCGACGATTTCTTCCATCATGTAGCGACCGAGACGCACGGCCGTGTCAGTCGACGTGAGCAGGAAGCTCACGAGCACGAGGGCCATGAACGGCCCGCCGAAGGAAGTCGGGATGCCGAAGCTCGACAGGATGACGCCGCCGCCCGCGGCGAACGTCGGCAGCGCGAGGCCGATGCCGCCGCCCACGTCGGGCGCGACGATGGCGACCGTCGCCAGCGCGACGGTGGCGAGGAGGCCCTCGCCGAGCATGCCGCCGTAGCCGATGACGCGCGCGTCGGACTCCTTGTTCAGTTGTTTCGAGGTCGTGCCCGACGAGACGAGCGAGTGGAACCCGCTGATGGTCCCGCAGGCGATAGTGATGAACAGGAGCGGGAACAGCGGCGCGCCGGAGCGGCCGATGAACCCGTAGTACGGTTCGAGGTTCGTCACGAGCGGCTGGGTCGGGTTCGTGAAGAACGTGCCCACGACGATAGCGACGAGCGCGCCGCCGACGCCCGCGTACAGCAGGAACGACGAGAGGTAGTCGCGCGGTTGCAGGAGCACCCAGACCGGGAGGGCGCTAGCGATGGCCCCGTAGACGAGGATGAGCGGCACCCACGCCGCAGTGTTCCCGTTGAACGAACTCGCACCGGGGAGCCACGCGCCGGAGCCGGAGAACAGGACGAACGTCTCGGCGGGCGCGCGGGCCGCGGGCTCGAACAGCGCAATCGGGAACTGAATCCCCGCGTAGACGCCGGCGAACATCGCCACGACGAACACGAACGTCCCGAGCAGGAACGGGAGGTTCAGCTGGTAGAGGTAGACGCCGAACAGCACCGCGAGGACGATGTACACCAGACTCGCCGTAGCCGCCTCCGGATAGGCGTTGAACACGATGGCCACCACGAGGGCGAACACCGCGACGACGAGGACGATGGTGAGAAACGCGAACCACAACAGCATGTTCTTGCCGCGCTCGCCGACGTACTCGCCGATGATGTAGCCGATGGACTTCCCGTCGTGTCGCAGACTGCTCGACAGCGACACGAAGTCGTGAACGCTCCCGAGAAGCGGGTTACCGATGGCAATCCACGCGAGTGCGGGGGCCCAACCCCACACCACGCCCGCCGTAATCGGACCGACAATCGGCGCGCCGCCTGCGATGCTCGAATAGTGATGCCCCAGTAACACCGGCTTTTTCGCCGGAACGTATTCTTGACCGTCTTCGTACTTGTGCGCTGGCGTCTCACGACTGTCGTCGAGTTCGACGAACTGCGCGAGATATCGGGAGTAACCGAGATACCCGACAGTAAACAACGCGAGTACCGTGACGACCAACCAAATGACTTGTACCATGGTACGCTGCCCCACTCGGTGACACGAAAATGCCCACCTTAACGTTAACGATAGATAGGAATGTATCGTGTTCGAACGACAGGTTCAATCGGCGAGGGATACGAAAATTCTCACCGCACGGTTGGTTTACCTACCTACTGAACGTCGGAGGCGGTGTCGACATCGAGTTCGGCGGCGACCTCGCCGAGGAAGTCGCCTTTGACCTCGGCGACCCGCGTCTCGACCGCGGCGACGAGCGGCGGTGAAAAATTCTCGCGGAGGTCGGCGAGGCGCGCTCGTTCTGTCTTGACTCGCTCGCGCAAGAACGTCGCGCCCCGTCCCGACTCCTCGGGGTCGGGTTCGGGCGTGAGGCGGTTGACCGCGAGGCCGCGCACATCGAGGCCGTAGTCGTCGAGTTGGTCGATGGCGCGCTCGGTCTCCCGGAGCGATAGCTCGTCGGGGTTCACGACGAGGAAGAACGCGGCGTCGTCCTGCAGCGTCTCCTTGGCGAACGAGAAGTCGTCGCGGCGCTGTTCGAGGCGGGCGATGATGGGGTCGCCGTCCATCATCCGCCGCGGTTCGTTGTTGCCGATGGCCGCGCGCTCGAACAGTTTGACAGACTCCTTGCGCTTGTGGAGGAGTCGTTGAATCCAACCGTCGAGGTACTCCGGCAGCGAGAGCAGTCGGAGCGTCCCGCCGGTCGGCGAAGTGTCGAAGACGACGCGGTCGTACTCGTCGGCCGAGCGCATCACGTCGATGAAGCGGTCGAACAGCGCCGACTCGTACGCGCCGGGCGTCTGGTGGGCCATCTCTATCTGGCGGTCGATCTCGTTGACCATCGCGGGGCTGACCTGGTCGCCCATCGCCCGTTTGGTCTCCATGAGGTGTTCGCGGACCTCGGTCTCGGGGTCGATTTCCATCGCGTCGAGGTTCGGCTCGTCGGCGACGGCCGCGGGCTCGTCGGTGAACGACTGGTCGAACACGTCGCTTGTGCTGTGGGCCGGGTCGGTCGAGACGAGGAGCGTCCGGACGCCGTCGCGGGCACACTTGACCGCGTAGGCGCTCGACATCGTCGTCTTGCCCACGCCGCCTTTGCCGCCGAAGAAGACGAATTTGCGCATGTTAGAAGTGGTACTGGTGACCCTTGCGTTCGAGGAGCGACCCGCGGTCCCACATCCGCCGCTCCCACGCCTCGAACTCGTCTTCGAGGAACGGGAGCAGTTCGGCGGTGTAGTACGAGATGGGCGAGGGGATACCGAACGCATCGGGGAAGCACGCGAGCATGAACGCGTCCTCGTCGTCCTCGGCCTGCTTTTCTATCTTCTCGTAGGCGGGGTGCGAAATCATCCCGTGGTAGAGGCCGCGGAGCCACTCTTCGACGAGTTCGCGAAAGGATTCGATGCGCGCGGCGAGCGTCATCAGTTTACACACTCACCGGTTCCCGGGCAAAAGGGTATCGTTCACGAACGTCCACGCTGGATACCTGCGATTTCATATGTGCGGACCCGGTAGGCCCGCTCATGAACGCGGGGGAGACGATTCCGGTGACGGTGCTGGGCGGGAGTCTCGGGGCGGGCAAGACGACGCTTCTCAACCACCTGTTGACACACGCCGGCGACCGCGACATCGCCGTGCTCGTCAACGACATGGGCTCCGTGAACGTCGACGCCGAACTGGTCGCCGACGAGTCAGACCTCGCGGTCGGCGACGGCGTGACCGAACTCTCGAACGGCTGTATCTGCTGTGAGCTACAGGACGACCTCGAAACCGCGGTCGTCCGCCTCGCGCGAGAGCGGTCGTTCGACCACCTCGTCGTCGAGGCCTCGGGCGTCTCGGAGCCCGGTCCGGTCGCCCGGCTGTTCGTCACCTCGCGGGCGGCCGCCCGCTACGACGTGGCCGGCCTCGCGACGGTCGTTGATTCGCGACTGTTCGCGGACACCTTCGGCGACGGCGACCCCGAACGAACCGTGGCCGAGGAGGCAGACGGCTCGGTACGCCCGCTGTCGGACCTCCTCGTCGAGCAGGTCGAGAGCGCCGACCTCGTCGTCCTCAACAAGCGCGACCTCGTCTCCGACGCGGAGCTCGCGGCGGTCCGCGACGCGGTCGAGGCGCTCCGCCCCGGCGCGACCGTCGTGGAGACGGACCACGGCGACGTGGACGTTGACCTGCTCCTCTCGGACCTCCACGACCCCGACGCGCCCGTCGGCTGGCGGGCGGCGTTAGAGGGCGAGGCGGGTGGGGACGACGGGAACGAGGACGACCACGAACACGTCGAGCACGCGGACGCAGACCGCGACGACCACGACCACGGTGAAACGCCCCACGCGGAAGCGACCTACGGCGTCACGTCGTTCGTCTACCGCCGCCGGGCACCGCTGGACCCCGACGGCGCGGCCGCGGTGCTGGGCAACCTCCCGGAGTCAGTCGTCCGCGCCAAGGGCTCGCTGTGGGTTGCCGGGGCCGAGGACGTACACTTCACCTACAGTCAGGCCGGCCCGTCGGCGTACGTCGCCGCCGCCGGCCCGTGGGTCGCCTCGCGCCCCGAGTTCGAACAGGACACCTACCGCCGCAACCACCCCGAACTCGACTGGCACGACGACCACGGCGACAGGCGGACCGAACTGGTGTTCATCGGCCGCGGGATGGACGAAGACGCACTCGCAGCCGCGCTCGACGCCCACCTGCTCGACCCCGGTGCGGACGCGAACGCCGGCGACTACCCGACCGACCCCGGCGCGGAAGTCGCGCTCGCGGAGCCGACCCGGGAGCGCGAGTCGGTCCCGACCACGGGCGCGACCCCGGAGGGCGGACGATGAGCGGCGAGTCGGAGAGCGCCGGCGGTGACGACGAGGAGCGCGGAGAGGAGATAGAGTGGGGCGAGGGCGACCCGCGAGTGCTGTTCGTCATGAACCTCGTTCTCTCGACGACGTTCGCGGCCGTCGTCGTCTACGGCCTGTCGTACCTCGACCTCGCGGCCTTCTCGGTCGTCAACGTCGCGTCCGCGGCGCTCGTGCTCACGGCCGTCACGTACCTCGTGACGAACTGAAACCGCGGGATGCGTCGCCGACCCATTCTCCGCGTGAACTACCCGCAGGGCACCGCTGGCGGCCGATAGCCGCATTTATGTCCTTCGGGAAACCGCCTTCTCAGTAAGATGCCCATCGAAGACCGAGACGACGCGTACCTCATCACGCACGCGCTGGCGAAGGACACGCTCTCGCGCCTCCGGGACGTGGAGACGACGCAGGTCGCCTTCCGGAAAGGCCTCGTCAAACTCGGCCGCATCTGTGGCTACGAGATAATCGACGGCGCGATGGAGACCGAGTACGTCACCATCCAGACCCCGCTGGCGGAGACGACCGGCGAGCGCGTGAAGGGGCTCGACAACGTCGTCATCATCAACGTGCTCCGCGCCGCGACCCCGTTCGTGGAGGGACTGCTCAAGGCGTTCCCGCGGGCGAAGCAGGGCGTCATCTCCGCCGGCCGCGACGAGGAGGCGGGGATGGACGACGACGGCGGCTTCCCCATCACCATCGACTACGTGAAGCTCCCCGAAATCACGGAGAAAGACACCGTCATCGTGGCGGACCCGATGCTCGCCACCGGCTCGACGATGTGCTCGGTCCTCGACCACATCCTCGAAAACGCCGGCGTCGACCCCGAGAAGCTGTTCGTCCTCTCTGCCGTCTCCGCGCCCGACGGCCTGCTCCGCGTCGACAGCGAGTTCCCCGAGGTTGACCTGCTGACGGTCTCCATCGACGACTACCTCGACGACGACGGCTACATCGTCCCCGGCCTGGGCGACGCCGGCGACCGCGCGTTCCGCACGACGTAACTCGGTCTCCTCGCGTCGCGGCTCGCGGGCGGGCCGTCCCCGCCGCCGACCCGAATTCGGGTAACGACTAAGTTACCGCCCGCGCACCTCCGACGCATGGACGAACCTCGCGCCACCGGAGGAACCCGACGATGAGCGACCCGTGCGACGGCTGTGGGCGGGCGGTCGAAGACGCCCTCGCCCGTGCAGTCCAGTTACAGGTCGACGGCTCGACCGTGGACGACCAGCGGCTCTGTCCGACCTGCTTCGCCGACTGGATAACCCGGTACGAAGAACAGATGTCGCCCAAGCAGTCGTCGGACGACTCGACGGACTCCGAGATAATCGTCGACTGACGGCTGCGGGCGCGAGCGCACTCCTCTGAACGCCGTCCGAACCCCCTCTTTTCGGGTCGAAAGTCGCCTACCGGCGGCCGACTGTCGTTCGAGTCGAACGTCCCGAACCGCACCCCCGTAGACTACTGTGAGAGACGTTTGCACGGGGTGCGCCGGAGTCGGAGCCCTACTCGCCGAACCCCTTCGTTTCGAGTCGAAGTCCGCCACGAACTCCGAAATCGGACGGAACTGAGAAACAAGAAAACGACAGCGGTGAGCACATGCAGTCGAAGTGGAATCAGAACCGCGGCGGTACGTATTTATCCGCTGAATGACTATTTCAGGTATGTCTATTGTTGGAGAATTAATACTCTAACATTAATAAGAATTTACTACAATTAGTGTGTAAATAGAGATATGTTGGCCGTTGACATGAACAGCCATAAATATGCATCGTGACGAATAGTGATGTATGACTCGGAAGCTTGACCGCCGACAGTTTATCGCTGCGACAGGTACCGTCGGTCTGGCCGGCCTCGCCGGCTGTTCCGGTGGCGGTGGCGAAGAGACGACGACGACGACGACCGAATCCGGTGGCGAAGAGACCACCACCGCCGAGGAGACGACGACCGAATCCGGCGGTAACGGCGGCACCGAGAGCCGACTCTCGTGGCACGCCGGCGGGACGGGCGGCACGTACTACCCCCTCTCGAACGAGTTCAAGTCCGTCATCGAGGGACAGACCGACTTCACGATTCAGGTGCAGTCCACCGGCGCGTCCGTCGAGAACGTCGGCAGCCTCGCCCGCGGCGACGCTGACTTCGCGCTGATTCAGAACGACGTCGCCTACTTCGCCCGCAACGGCGAGGGTATCGAGGCGTTCCAGGGCAGCCCCGTCGAGAACCTCCGCGGCGTCGCCACGCTCTACCCCGAGACGATTCACGTCGTCACGCTCGCCGACACGGGCATCGAGACGCCGTCCGACCTCTCCGGTGCGACCATCAACACCGGCGACCTCGGCTCCGGGACGCAGGTCAACGCGACCCAGATTCTCGAAGCCCTCGGCATCTCGGACTACAGCGAGCAGAACACCGGCTTCTCGCAGGCCTCCGACCAGCTGAAGAACGGCGACATCGACGCCGCGTTCGTCGTCGGCGGCTGGCCGGTCGGCGCTATCGAGGAACTCGCCGCGACCGAGGACGTGCGCATCGTCCCCATCGAGGGCGAGGACCGCACGGCCGTCAAGGACGCCGCGCCGTTCTACGCCGATGACGAGGTCCCGGCGGGCACCTACGGACTGGAGAACCCCGCCCCGACCGTCTCGGTGCAGGCCATGATTGCGACGAACGCCGAGCAGCCCGAATCGACCGTCGAGTCGGTCACGAGCGCCATCTTCGAGAACGTCGACGAACTCACCATCAAGACTGACTTCATCTCCAAGGAGAGCGCCCAGGACGGCATGTCCATCGAGCTCCATCCCGGCGCGCAGGCCTACTTCGGCTGAGCCCGGGCGCTTCGCTTCGCTTTCGAACAGCGGTTTCCTACCCATCTTTCGATGCTTGATTCGACTCCCACACGTCTCCTCGTCGTAGTCGCGGTGCTGGCGGTCGCCGTCGGCGGGAGCGCCGCCGTTCCGGCCGGACAGGTGCTCGTCGTCGAAGATGCCGAGACCGGCGAGCGACTACAGACGATGCCGGTCGAAGAGAACACGACCGTCGCGCTCGAATACACCCACAGCGTCGAGAAAACGCGCGTCCTCGACGCCTACGCGGTCCAAGACGGCGAACTCGTCATGACCAAAATGGAGTTCAAGTCCTACGGCGCGGGCCTGCCCGCTCGGGCGAACGTGACGACCGAAAACGGCTCGTTCGTCTTCGACCCCGAGGGGAGCTACGAGGACCTGTACGTCAAACCCGGCCACATCGCCGGCCACAAGCTACACGTCGGTGACCAGACCTATGACCTCGTAGCGCTCTCCGACGCGCGCTCGGTCCGCCTGTACGTCACGCATCGCTCCGTCCTCGACGCCGCCCTCCACTGACCAACGATGAACCGAACACACGACGAGGGCCAATCCGACGGCCCCGACGACGAAGACGCCTCCCGGTCCGTTCCGGAGACCGACGCGGCACCGGCCGACTCGCCGATTCGAACCGACGGCGGTGAGCCGCCCGCTGACGACGACCGCGAGGCCGCGAGTACCGACGAAGAACTATCCGAAGAAGAGGCACAGGAGATGCTGGAGGGCATCGACCGGAAGCGGACGCTCTCGGGGTGGGCGGCGATTTTCACGTCGTTCGTCGCCATCTGGTTTTCCGTCTTCCAGTCGTGGCTGGCCGCCCGCGGCTTCGAGTTCGCCGCGACGATACCGCTCGTCGGCGAGGTGTCGCTCGGTTCGCTCCAGCTCCTGCAGGTGAACTCGATTCACGTCGCCTTCGCACTCGTGCTGGCGTTCATCCTCTTCCCGGCGACGACCGGCCACGGTCGGTTCGCTGCGGCACTCAGTCGCGTAGTTCCGACCCTCGCGTCGAACCTCGGTGAGGACAACCCGGTCACTCGCGTTGCCGCGGGAATCCGCCGGTTCGTCCGATGGCTCGCGGTCGACCCGGACCGCGAGCGCGTGACGCCGCTCGACCTGCTGTTTATCGTGTTTTCCGTCGCCACGGCGGCCTACATGGTGTTCGAGTGGTCCGAGATTCAGCGGCTCCGCGTGTTCGGCCTCGAAGCTGGCCGGACGGTCACCGAGTACCTCGGCGCGCCGTTCGTCTCGCTGTCCGAGACGCTCGGCCCGCTCGGCTTCCTCGCCGACGCGGTCGTCGCGGCCATCGGCGTCCTCCCCTTCGCGGACGTGTCCTACCCGTTCTTCCTCGGCGCGGTCGGCGTCCTCCTCGTCCTGGAGGCGACCCGCCGCTCGCTCGGGTTCTACTTGATGGTCATCGTCGCCTCGTTCATCGTCTACGCGAGGTTCGGTTACCTCATCTCGCCGTCGATGCCGCTGATCGGCGTGCTGTCCATTCCCGAGGGGTCGTGGGCAAACATCATCCAGAACCTCTGGTACAACACCGAAAACGGCGTCTTCGGCATCCCGGTCACCGTCTCCGTGCAGTTCATCTACATCTTCATCCTGTTCGGGGCGTTCCTGGAGATGTCGGGGGCCGGCCAGTGGTTCATCGACCTCGCGTACGCCGCGACCGGGACCCGCAAGGGCGGCCCGGCGAAGGCGTCCATCCTCGCGTCCGGCTTCATGGGAACTATCTCGGGTTCCTCCATCGCCAACACGGTGACGACCGGTGCGTTCACCATCCCGCTGATGAAGCGGTCGGGCTACCGCTCTGAGTTCGCCGGGGCCGTTGAGGCCTCCGCCTCCTCCGGCGGGCAGATTCTCCCGCCGGTGATGGGCGCGGCGGCGTTCCTCATGATCGAGTTCATCGGCGTCCCCTTCTCCGACATCATCATCGCGGCGGCCATCCCCGCCGTGGTGTTCTTCTTCGGCGTGTGGGTGATGGTCCACCTCGAAGCGACGCGGGCCGGCATCGGCGGCCTCGACCGCTCCGAGGTCGTCGACCTCGGCAAGCACCTCACCCGCGGGTGGTTCTACCTCATCCCGCTGGTGTTGCTCATGTACTACCTGCTGGTCGAGCGCCTGACGGTCGCGCGCTCGGCGTGGTTCACGCTCATCGCCATCATGGCGCTTCTGTCCGTCGTCGCAGCGTACAGCGAGCGGACCCGCGTCCCCCTCGTGGGCGCTATCGCGGCGGCGTTCGTCGCGCAACTCGGCTCCTACGTCACCACCGGCGTCGGCGTCATCGACGCGGTCACGGGCGGAAGCGGCGAACCGCTCGGCGCGACCGCCGCGCTCTTCGCCGCCGCGGGCGACCTCGGCGTCATCGCCATCTTCGTCAGCCTCGTCGTGATGCTCGTCCGGCCGGCGCTCGACTCGCCGCTGTTGGAGTTCGACGACGCGGTCGACGAGGCCGCCGACAACGTCGCCAACGCGGTCTCGCGGCCGTCGCTGTCGGACCTGAACGTCTTCCGCTACGTGACGTTCATCGGGAAGTCGATGGACTCCGGCGCGCGCACCTCGACCGAGGTCGTCGTCGCCGTCGCCGCCGCGGGCATCATCCCCGGCGTCGTCAGCGCGACCGGCCTCGGCCCGAACCTGACCGCGCTCATCAAGGCGGTCGCCGGCGGCTCTATCGTCCTCTTACTCCTGTTCACGGCTATCGCGTCCATCATCCTCGGGATGGGGATGCCGACGACGGTGACGTACATCATCCTCGTCTCGCTGCTCGGGCCGGCCATCGCGCAGTCTTCCGACATCCCGCTGCTCGCGGCCCACCTGTTCATCCTCTACTTCGGGGTGATAGCGGACATCACACCGCCGGTGGCGGTCGCGGCGTACGCCGCCTCCGGCATTGCCCGGTCTAATCCGTTCCGGACCGGGACGAAGGCGTTCTCGCTGTCGCTTAACAAGGCCATCGTGCCGTTCGCGTTCGCCCTGACGCCCGGAATCCTGCTCCTCCGCGGACGGGGCGAGGCCGCGGCAGTCATCACGTTCGCCGACGTGGCCGACATCGGCTACTTCGTTCCCGAGGTGGTCATCCCGGTCGCGGGCGTCTTCATCGGCGTCATCGGACTCGGCGCGACCGTCATCGGCTACCTCTACAGCCGCGTGTCGCAGACCGAGCGGGCCCTGTTCGCCCTCTCGGCGTTCCTGCTCATGGCCCCGATGCTCCTGTTGAACGCCGCGTTCGACCTCGGGAGCTTCCTCGGGCTCGTCGGGACCGTCCCTGACACGGTCGCCGTCGACCTCGCCATGCGTGCGGTCGGTGGCGCGCTGTTCGGCGCGCTCGCCGTGAAAAACCGCCGCGAGACGCGTGAACGGGCCGCACCGACTCCCGCAGAACAAGTCGAACCGACCGACTGAACAGAAAAGAACCCCGCGGCCGCGCTACTCGATGTCCGCGCGGCCGCTGGTCGCGCTTCTGATGCGGTCGCGGAGGTCCGCCCCGTCCTCGACGGGAACGCGGACCTCGAACGACACGTCGGCCTCGTAGGCGGCCTCGAACTCGACGCCCGCGCTTTCTAACAGCCCGCGAACGCTCCCCGAGTCGTCGTACTCGACGGTCGCGGTGAACCGCTCGTGGGGGAGTTCCTCGACGACGCCCGCCGCGTCGAGCGCCTCCTTGACCGCGCGGGAGTACGCGCGGGCGAGGCCGCCGACGCCGAGGTTGGTGCCGCCGTAGTAGCGCGTCACGACGGCGGCGACGTTGCGCACGTCCTGCTGGACGAGAACGTTGAGCGCCGGTTTTCCCGACGAGCCGCTCGGCTCGCCGTCGTCGCTCTGATACTCGCGGAGCATGACGTTCCCCCCGCCGGGGACCGACGACGAGGCCGACCCGGCGGGAACCCGGTAAGCGGGGACGTTGTGGGTGGCGTCGGGGTGGCGCTCCTCGATTTCGGCGACGAACGCCTCCGCCTCCTCGACCGTCTCCGCGGGGGAGACATAGCCGATGAACTCCGAGCCGTTGACCTCGAAGCGGGCGTCGGCCCGGCCGGCGACGGTTCGATAGGCGTCGGTCATGCCACCGAGTTGGCGTCGCGGCGTGGAAAAGCGTTCGCACCGGGGCGTCGTCGGCCCCGCGGGGGCGACGGGAGCGGTGGGCGCGGCGGACGGTGCGAGGATGCGAACGGGAAGCGACGCGCTACTGACCGCAGGCGTCCGCGTACGACGTACACCCGTTTTGGATGCAGACGCCGCAGAGGTGGCGCGTCTCGGAAATCGGCTCACCACAGCACATGCAACTGCGCATGGACACCATGCGAATAGCTACCGTGCGATGTTACAAGAATCTTATTGCCACGTTGACAGAATATTCGCGGAGGAAGACGAGTCCGCTCAGGCGATGATAATTCGGCGGACGAAATCGAGGTTCGACAGGTCGTTGAGCAGATCGCCGGGAACCGGCTCGTCGGTGATGATGTAGAGCTTCGGGTCGTCGGTGAACTCGGGGTCCTCGCTTATTGTCTGGCGAATCGAGATGCCCGCGTCGGCGAGCTTCGAGGTGACGGTGGCGACGATGCCGGGCTCGTCGGCGTCGGCAACCTCGACGGTGAGCACGGAGAGGTTGAGCACCGGCGCGAGGTCCATCAGGCTCGGAATCGACGAGATGTTCTGGAAGATTCGTCGAAGCTCCTCGTCGGCGAGGATGGCGTCGGTGGTCGAGTCGACGACGCGCCTGTCCACGTCGGCCTCGCGGGCGATGCCGGTGTTCGGTATCTCGATGCCGCCCGAGACGACCCGTCCCTGGTCGTTGACGGAAAAACCCCGTTCCAAGAGGAGCCGGATGACGGCCTGCTGGCTCGGGCTGCCCTCGAACTTCTCCATAATCTCGTCGAACATTCGTTGGTCCGGGAATTTGCGGGCGGGTGCATTAAGTGGTACGTCGCCGACGGCGGCTGACTGGAGGCGTCGCGTGGGCGTCGCGTGGGCGACGCCGCGGGCAGGCGACCGACGCCGCGGTCGGGGAGTGGGTTTAACCGTCGGCGCGGATACCCGTCGTGCATGCGCGAGCTACGCACCTGCGACTTCTGTGGGACCGACGCCGTCGGCGTGTTCGAGGTACTGCCGCCGGAGTTGACCCCGGCCGACGACCAGCGCCGCGTCGTCCTCTGCGAACACTGCGAGGAGACCCTCAGCGAGGTCATCGCGCCGCTTCTCTCCCGACTCGGCGTCGACGCCGACGTGGACGTGCCCGACGACGCGCGGGCCGAGACGGGCGCGTCCGCGGCACCGGAGCGGACGCGAGCGGGTCGGGCGGCGAGGCCGCTTCGGTCGACGTGAACGCGGTCGACCCCGCGCCGACGCCGCCGGAACCGGCGAATCACGACTCGCCCGACGAGGCAGACGACCACGAGGAGTCAGGAGACGGCTCGGATGACGACGGCGCGGACGAGGCCGAGGAGTCCGACGGTGCCGCCCGGGTGGCCGACGAAGCCGACGACGAAACAGAACCGGCCGACAGCGAATCCGAGTCGGTCGACGCCGAGGACCGCCAAACTGGCGGCGGGTCGCCCGACCGGAGCGAGGAGCCGCCGAAGTTCCGGAAGGTCATCCGCATCCTCCAGAACCGCGAGTTCCCCGTCGAGCGGGCGGAAGTCGAGGCGCTGGCGTCCGGCGCGTACGACCTCGACGACGACGAGGTCGCCGACATCTTCGACTACGCGGTCGAACGCGGCCTCCTCGTCGACGACTCGGGGACGCTCCGGCGGCCCTGAGTGGTCGAGTGCGGGAGGTCGGGGAGAACGGGACGGACTGGCGACTACAGCTTTCCTTTCGTGCTCGGCGTGTCCGAGCGCCGCGGGTCAACGCGGGTCGCGTCGTCGAGCGAGCGTGCGAGCGCCTTGAACAGCGCCTCGACCTCGTGGTGGGCGTTGTCGCCTTCGACGCCCGCGTGGAGCGTGAGGCCGGCGTTCATGGCGAGCGACATCGCGAAGTGTTCGGCCATGTGGCTGGTGAACTCACCGACGTACGGCTGGGAGAACTCGCCCGAGAACTCGAAGAAGGGGCGGCCCGACACGTCCACGACGACGGAGGCGACGGCCTCGTCGAGCGGGACCCTGCGGTCGGCGTAGCGGACGATGCCGCGCTTGTCGCCGAGCGCCTCGGTGAACGCCTCGCCGAGGACGATGGCCACGTCCTCGACGGTGTGGTGGTCGTCGATGTGGAGGTCGCCGTCGCACTGGACGGTCAGGTCGAACAGGCCGTGTTTGGCGAAGGCCTCCAGCATGTGGTCGAAGAATCCGATACCGGTGTCGACGACCGCGTTGCCGTCGCCATCGATAGACAGCGTCACGTCGATAGTCGTTTCGGACGTCTCGCGGGAGACGGCCGCGCGTCGGTCGGCGTCGCTCATGTCGCGTTCGAAGCAGGCCGCGCATATAGGGATTCTCGTCGTGCGGAGGCGACCGCAACCCACCGCAGCGTCAGACGCACGTCTGACGGACGTTCATGGTTTCGGACGTGTACCGTGGGGTATGCAGCGAAAGGGAGCGCTGGTGGTGGGCTACATCATCTGCGTCGGGGGACTCCTGCTCACCGCCCGGTCCGGGGTGGCTGTCGCGCTCGGCGTCGCGCTTGTGACGCTCGCGGTCGGCGCGGCGGTTCTCGGCGGAGGCGTCCTGAGTGGGCGATAACCGACCAATTCGGGGGAAATCGAGTCGTCCAGGGGCGACCGATTGATGCGGCGCGGAGCGACTGCCAGTCCGAAACGCGACGTGGTGACGGTCAGTATGCTCGTCCTCGCCGGGCCGTTCCTCGCGACCTCGCGTCCCGAGACCGCGATTATCGGCGCGCTGTTCGTCGCCGTCGGCGTCTACGGGACCGTCGAGAGCCTCGCCGCGGCCATCCTCGCGTACCTCGACACGTAGCGCCGTAGCGTCGCGTGGCCGTGTGGCGTCTCGGCGCGGCGGCGACTACGCCTCCATCGCTTCTTCGAGCGTGAACCGCCCCTCGTAGAGCGCGGTACCGACGACAGTCGCCGCCGCGCCCGCCTCGCGAAGCGCGCGGATGTCGTCGAGCGAGGCGACACCGCCGGAGGCGACGACGGGGATGTCGACCGCGTCGACGACGGCCGAGGTCGTCTCGAGGTGGACGCCTTCCAGTTGCCCTTCCACGTCAACGTCGGTGAAGAGGATGGCCGCCGCCCCGAGTTCCTCGTACCGGGCGGCCGCCTCGGCGGGGTCGAGGCCGGTGCCTTCGGTCCACCCGGAGACGACGACCTCGCCGTCCTTCGCGTCGAGGCTGACCATCACGCCGTCGGGGTAGTCGTCGGCGAGTTCGGCGACGATGTCGGGGTTCTCGACGGCCGCGGTGCCGAGGATGACGCGGTCGACGCCACGGTCCAGTAGGTCGCGGGCGTCGTCGGCGGTGCGGATGCCACCGCCGAGTTGGAGCGGCACGTCGACCGCGTCGAGGACGGCGTCGACCGCCGGGGCGTTCTTCCGCTCGCCCTCGAACGCGCCGTCGAGGTCGACGAGGTGCAGCGTCTCCGCGCCGGCGTCGACCCAGCGGCGGGCGGCCTCGACCGGGTCGCCGTAGGTCTTCTCGGTGCCGCGTTCGCCCTGCACGAGTTGGACGACTTCGCCGTCTTGCATGTCGACTGCGGGGACGACTTCGAACTCCGGGAACATACGCCACCGTGGGCGAGCGACGTGCGTAAACGCACCGGATACGGCGACCCGAGTTCACCGAGGAACGTAACGAGCGAACCAACAGTTCGGAACGGCTTTGTCGCGCCGGGGTGCACACACACTCAATGAAACTCTTCGGTTCCAGCGGTACCCGCGGCGTGGTGGGTGAGAGCCTCACCCCGGAGTTCGTCCTCCGCGTCGCGAAGGCCGCCGGCACGGTCTGGAACGCAGACCGAGTCGCCATCGCACGCGACACCCGAACCACGGGCGAGATGTTCGTCAACGCCGCCGAGTCCGGGCTGGCGAGCGTCGGCGTCGACGTGGACGACCTCGGCGTCGTTCCCACCCCCGCCGCGGTCCGGTACTGCGAGAACCAAGGCGTTCCGGGCGTCGTCATCACGGCCTCGCACAACCCCCCGGAGTTCAACGGCGTCAAACTCGTCGGCGACGACGGCGTCGAACTCGCCGTCGAGGAGTTAGAGCGCATCGAAGACCACATCCTCGCCGAGGAGTTCGACGTGGCCGAGTGGGACGCGGTCGGCAAGACCCGGCGCGTCGAGACGGCGAACGACGACTACCGCGAGGACCTCCTCGCCAGCGTCGACCGCGAGAAAATCGCCGATGCGAACCTCACCGTCGCGCTCGACCCCGGCCACGGTGCCGGCTCGCTCGTCACGCCCGACTTCCTCCGCGAACTCGGCTGTGAGGTCCGCACGGTCAACGCCCAACCCGACGGGCACTTCCCCGGTCGCCAGTCCGAACCGGTCCCCGAGAACCTCCGCGACCTCGAACGCCTCGTCCGCGCGACCGACGCCGACGTGGGAATCGCCCACGACGGCGACGCCGACCGGGCCGTCTTCGTGAACGAGCACGGCGAGTCCATCTCCGGCGAGGCGTCGCTGGCCGCTCTCGCGGCCGCCGCCCTCGAACCGGGTGACGCGACCGTCTCCGCAGTAAACGTCTCCCAGCGCCTCGTCGACGTGTGCGAGGAGGTCGGTGCCGAACTCGAACTCACGCCCATCGGCGCGACGAACCTCATCACCCGCATCCGCGAACTCTGGCGCGAGGGGCAGAACGTCCCCGTCGCCGGCGAAGGCAACGGAGGCGTGTTCTACCCGAACTACCGCCTCGTCCGCGACGGCGCGTACATCGCGGCGAAGTTCCTCGAACTCGTCGCCGAGCGCCCGCCGAGCGAACTCGTCGCGCCCTACGAGGACTACTACAACGTCCGCATCAACCTCGAATACGACGAGGAATCCGAGCTGACGGCGATGCTCAACGCCGCGGCCGACTACGCCGAATCGGCCGACGCGACCCCGAACACGACCGACGGCTACCGCCTCGACTACGGCGACGCGTGGGTGCTCGTCCGCCCCTCCGGGACCGAGCCGAAAGTCCGCGTCTACGCCGAAGGTCGCTCCGAGGAGCGCGCGACCGAACTCGCCGAGGACGCCGCCGACGCGCTCCGAAGCGCGGTCGCGACGCTGTAATCGGTCCGAATAACGCTTTTTTCGAACGGGACGAGAGTCGGAGGTATGACTCCCGAAATCGTGGTCAGGCCACCGCGGTCGCTCGAAGAAGCCCGCGGCGTACAGCGGGTGAACGCGCGGTGTTGGGTCGAAGCGTACGACCACATCCTTCCCGAGAATGTGCTTCCCGACCCGAGTCCCGACGCACCGGCCGAGGAGTCTCTCCGCGGACGACTCGACTACGCGAACTCGCTCGTGGACGCCGATACCGGACGGTACGCCCTCGCAGTCGCTCCCGACAAATGCGAACCAACTTCCGGCACCGAGACCGTCGAAGCAGAGGCTGTCGTCGGGTTCGCCGCAGTCCGGTGGGGAGACGAAGCGAAGACCTTCGTCGGCGACGACGATGCCGGGTTGTGGCTGTTGTACGTCGACCCTTCACGGTGGGGTGAAGGTATCGGCACGGCCCTACTCGATGCAGTCATCGCCGAAGTGCCCGAGCGACACGACCGGCTCGTCCTCGAAACGTTCGCCGAAAACACCGCCGCCAGAGGGTTCTATCAGGCGAGCGGCTTCGAAGTCGTCGAGAAAATCGAGACCGAGGTCGGCGACGAGACGTACCCGGCCGTCGTCATGGCGCGGACACTAGATTCGTAGCGGTTCGACGCTAAGTTCTCCGCCGCTCACAGGCTAATCGCCGCGAACAGGAGCGCCAGCGCCCCGAACACCAACAGCATGAAGCCGCGTTCGAGGTCGTCGCCGTCGAGTTCGTCGTCCGGCGGGTCCTCGCGGGTCGGGTCGAGAACGAACTCAGGGTCGTCCGAGCGGGCGACCCGGCGGGCGGCGGCGGCGCTCTTGAGCAGTCGGCCGCCGAGGGCGAAACAGCTCAGGCCCACGACGATGGCGACCAGCGAAATCGGATTGACGCTCAGCATCGGCCCGCGACTGTGGTCATCGGCCGGTCGGCGTGCCGGCGGCCGTGGTCATCGTGTCAGTCGCGCCCGTCATCGGTCGGCTCGCATCGGTCACTCGTCGTCGTAGACCGCGTCGGGGTCGAAGACGCGCTCGCCGACGTTCTCGCCCTCGACGGTGCGGTAGAAACACGACCGGTGGCCGGTGTGGCACGCCCCGACGTTCTGGTCGACGAGGTACAGCAGGGTGTCGGCGTCGCAGTCGACGCGGACCTCCCGAATCTCCTGTGTGTGGCCGCTGGACGCGCCCTTCTCCCAGAGTTCGTCGCGGCTCCGCGAGTAGTAGTGCGCCCGGCCCGTCTCGACGGTTCGGTCGAGCGCCTCGGGCGAGACGTACGCCAGCATGAGCACCTCTCCGGAGTCGGCGTCCTGCGCCACGGCGGGGACGAGTCCGTCCTCGCCGAAGTCGACATCGACGGTCATGATTCGGGCCACGCGGTCGTGGGGGTTATCTCTTGTGCGTCGCCGCGCGGACGGCGCTCGACACCGACTCTCCGCAGGAACTCAGACGATACCGAGCGCGCCGAGGACGCCGAAGAGGATGTCGCCGTAGACGAACGCGACGACGAGGCCGACGAACATGGGAACGAGAAACGGGATGCCCGGCGAGATCCACACCGACTCGCGAGTCGTCACGAGTTCCAGTCCGCCGCGGAGCTTCTCCGGCGAGGTGCCGTAGGCGGTGCCCTCGATGCTGTCGAGGAACCGGGCCGCGCCCCACGGGTCGTCGAACGACGCGTCCGCGTCGGCTTCGGCGGGGTCTCCGGAGGCGTCACCTCCGGCGTCCACGGTCTCGTCGTCGCCGAGGTCAGTCGAGACGCCGCCGTCGGTGGCCGCGCGGTGGACCGCGCCGTCGGTCGGGTCGAACGTCTCGCCGATGCTGTCGGGGTCGCGGAGGGCGTCCGGGTCCGAACGCAGGTCCGCGAGCGTGAGGCCGCGCCAGCGGAGGTACATCCGGAGCGCGTCGAGGTCGAGGCCGTTCCGCGTGATTCCCTCGGGCGACTCGAACAGGCGGCCGTGGGCAGTCGAGAGCGACGCGACGGAGACGCGGCGGCCGACGAACGAGATGGGGAACTCGAACTCGCCGTCGGCGAGGTTCCGGGCGGCGAGGAACAGCGGGTACGCGAGGCCGACGATGACCGTGTTCGTGAGAATCGTCATCGAGAAGACGCCGAGGCGGGTGGCGGCGAGCGGGAACTCCGTTCCGGCGAGGGTGTAACTGGGGAACGTCGGGAGCAGGACGGCGAACACCATGAGCGCCTTCGCGTCCGCGCCGCCGAAGCCGCCGAGCCGCCAGAACAGGTACGAAAGCGGGACGACGAAACAGATGCTCACGGCGACGCGAATCAGATAGAGCCGGTCGAGCACCGTCTCGGGCGGGAGGTGGCCGACCAGTTCCCACGCGAGCAGGACGACGCCCAGCGCCGCGAGCGGATACCAGACGACGTTGGGGACGCGACGCGTGCGAACGTCGCGGACCGCGGTCCACGCGAGGACGGGGAGCACCACCAACCGCAGGAGGTCGGGGAGCGTACCGATACCGAACATACCCGCAGACTTGGGGCAGGGGGAGTTAGGTGTTCGGGACGGGTATCAATCCTGAAACCGACCCCGGCGACGGGTCAGAACAACGCGAGTTCGACGAAGCCGACGAGCCGAATCGAAAGCGAAAACAGCGCCATCGCGGCCACGGGAACCCACACTGATTTCGAGCGGTGGTAGCCGAAGGCGGCGAATCCGAACGCGAGCACCCACAGGACGTGCTTGACGCCGCCGGGAACGTCGTCGAAGACGGTGCCGAACGCGACCAAGCCGAGCAGTCCGAAGGCGAACACGGGGGCGAGCGCCGGGCGCGAGAGGGGTCGAAGCGACCGCTCGACTGCACTTCGGTACGTCACGCCGACCGCGACACAGCCGCAGACCGTCGCGACGAGGAGAAGGCCGAGAATAGTGACACGCCACGGCTTCGGGAAGACGACGAGCGTGAACGCGGCGTCCCGAAGCACCGAGTGAAAGAACGTCGCGAGCGCGGTCGTCGCTGCGGCCGCGCGAGCGGGCGCGAGACCGACCCGCGACGAGGCGAGGTCGAACGCGACCGCGACGAGGAGACCGAACCCGACCCCGGTGAGCACCACGTCTTCGGCGGCCTGAACTGCCGCCGTCACGACCGACGCCTCGGGGTGGTACGTCCACCCGAAAAGCGCGGCGAGCGAGGCGTCGAACCCGGCTGCGAAGAGAACGCTCGTGGCGACGACGGCGAACGCGGGAGCGAGAACCGTCGCCGCCGCGTCGGCGAGGCGGGCGCGCTCGGGAAGCCCGAACGACGGCGGGACACCGCGATAGCGCGCGTAGACGAGCGTCGGGACCGCGAGGCCGGCGACGTTCGGCGACGCGAGCGTACCCGCCACCGGGACGCCGAGGAGTCTGAGCGCGGCCCAGTAGCTGACAGCGCTCGTAACCGTGAGACAGGCGAGAAAGAGCCCGAGTCGACCGAGTTCGGTCGCTTCGCTCGGGAGCGAGTCGTCGGGGCGGAGTTTTCGGACGACGGTCGTGACTCTCGACACGGCTGGAGCGACCGGTCGGCGGGACAAATCGCTATCGGCCGCTCGGCTCGGGCGGGAGAGAAAACGGCGCACCTACCGGTCACGGGCCGGTGCGTCGAAAGAAATGTTCGGATGAGCGCCTTAGATGACGCGGTTCTGCAGGTAGTCGAGGTGCTTCGCGTTGTAGACGATCTTGACCTCGTCCTCGACCGGCGAACCGATGCAGGTGAGACGGACGTTCTTGTCGTTGACTTCCTCGTCGGAGAGAATCTGCTGCATGTCCATCTCGATTTCGCCCTCCTTCAGGATGGACGCACAGTTCGCACAGGCACCTGCGCGGCAGCTGAAGGGCCAGTCGTAGCCCTGCGCCTCTGCGGCTTCGAGGATGTACTCGCCCTGATTAACTTCCATCTCACCGTAGTCTTCGGCGTCGAGACCGGCGTCGGCGGCCTGTTCGAAGAGGTCGTCGTCGTCGAGGTCCCAGCCGTTGTCGTCGAGAACTTCGTAGTTGAGGTAGGTTACCGTGGGCATCGACAGAGGATTCGAAGGCCACCCCATTAGACTTTGCTGTTCCGTGCGCCGAATTCGACCCGCGCCGCGGCGGCGACCGCCCGTTTGTTACATTGTTGACCGTGATAGTTCTGGATTAACAGACGCGGCGATTGAACGCTTCAGATAACGCCAGCGGAGAACAGCGCGTACGATGCGATGGCCGAAAGCGAGGGCGTGAGCATCCAGAAGAAGATGACTCGCCCGGTCGTGCCGGGGTCGAACAGGTCCTGCGCGGAGAGTTCGTCGGGGGCTTCCTCGCCCATCTTCGGCACCTCGTCCTCGCGCTCGACGGTGAGCGCGTTGACCGATACCTGCGGGGCCTCCCCGCCGCTCAGGGCCTCGCCGAGCGTGACGGTTCGGGTCGCCCGTCCCCAGCCGAGGCCGACGATGCACATCGTCGCGCTCACGGCGAGGCTGGCGGGGATACCGATGGCCGACAGGAAGGAGATGAGCGACGCGCTCACGGTCTCGACGATGAGCGCCGCGAGGATGGGCAACTGCGTGAGGTCGTTGCCGACGGTGTCGAGCGTCCGACGGGCGATGGTGAACGCGCCGAGGCCGATGGCGCCGCCGGCGACGAGGATGCCCGTGTTCATCTCGAGCGCGCCGTTGCCGACGAGCGGGGCGACCGCGTTGGCGACGTTCGACGCGCCCGCGGAGAACGCCATGTAACAGGCGACGACGACGACGAGGATGGTGCTCCCGAACTCGCGGTACGTCGTGTTCGGCCCGAGTCGCAGCCGCGGGATGCCGCCGTCGCGATCGAGCGTGACGAGCGCACCGGGGCTCTGGTCGAGTTTGAGCCACGCGTCGAGATACGGGTAGATGTACCGCCCGATGACCGCACAGATCCAGAAGGCGATGACGGGCGCGACGATCCACCACGAGATGATTTCGAGCATCACGCCGGAATCGAGCGACCCGTTGGCGAGGCCGAGGCCCGCGATGGCCCCGACCGCCGTCATCGACGTGGAGGCGGGGACGCCGAAGGTGTTAGAGACCAACAGCGCGAGGCCGACAAAGAAGAGGACGGCGACGCTCGCCGCGAGCGTGAACTCGCTTTGCGGGACGATTTCGCCGCCCATCTTGGCGACGACCTCTCTCCCGAGCGTCCACCCGCCGAGGAGCGCGAACCCCGTCATCAGGGCCGCAGCGGCGAGTTTCCCGAGCACACCGCTCCCGACCGCGGGACCGAAGGCGACCCCCGTGGACGAGCCGCCGATGTTGAACCCGACGAACACTGCCACCAGGAGACCGACGAAGAGGAGTGCTTCTACCACGCAGTCACCTACTGACGCGGGAATAAAAGGGACGGCGGTCGGTGGCCGACCATCCTGCTGACACCGACGCCGACGCGGCGGCCGGAACCGACCCGTCCGCGGCGAGCGCGCTCAGTTCGACGCGGTGCGAATGGCCTGGTCGAGGTCGTCGATGATGTCGTCGACGTCCTCGATACCGACCGACAGGCGGACCATGTCGGGCGTGACGCCCGCGGCGGCCTGTTCGTCCTCGGTGAGTTGCTGGTGCGTCGTGGACGCTGGGTGGATGACGAGCGTCTTCGCGTCGCCGACGTTGGCGAGGAGCGACGCGAGTTCGACGTTGTTGACGGTACCCTTGGCGGCCTCGTAGCCGTCGGTGAGGCCGAAGGTAATCATGCCGCCGTAGCCGCCGTCCAGATATTTCGAGGCCTCCTCGTGGGTCTCGTGGGATTCAAGGCCGGGGTAGTTCACCCACGACACCTTCTCGTGGTCGTCTAAGAACTCCGCAACGGTCTGGGCGTTCTCGCAGTGCGCGCGCATCCGAAGCGGGAGCGATTCGAGCTTTTCGAGCGTCTGCCACGCGTCGAACGGCGACTGGGCGTTGCCGAGGTCGCGCAGACCGCGGGCGATACCTGCGTAGGTGAAGCCGGCGGGGCCGAACGTCTCGTCGAAGTTGACGCCGTGGTACGCCGGGTTCGGCTTCGCGATTTCGGGGTAGTCGTCGGCGTACTCGTCCCACGGGAAGGTGCCGCCGTCGACGAGGATGCCGCCGATGGTCGTGCCCGCCCCGTGAATCCACTTCGTCGTGGACTGCCAGACGAGGTCCGCGCCGTGCTCGATGGGGTTACAGAGGTACGGCGTGGCGAACGTGTTGTCCACGAACAGCGGCGTCCCGTGGTCGTGGGCGACCTCCGCGATGGCCTCGATGTCAGGCGTCACGAGCGCCGGGTTGCCGATGGTTTCGAGGTGGACGAACGCGGTGTCGTCGTCGATGGCCTCCTCGTAGGCGTCCACGTCGAGGGTGTCCACGAACCGGGTCGTGACGCCGCGGCGCTCGACGGTGTGAGTGAGGTAGGTGTAGGTCCCGCCGTACAGCGACGACGCGGAGACGATGTTGTCGCCGGCCGAGGCGAGCAGGAAGGTCGCGAGGTCGAACGCGGCCATCCCGGACGAGGTCGCGACCGCGCCCACGCCGCCTTCGAGCGAGGCGAGACGCTCTTGGAGCATCCCGACGGTCGGGTTCATCAGCCGCGAGTAGATGTGGCCCGGCTTTTCGAGGGCGAACTGCGCGGCCGCGTCGGCGGCGTCCTCGAAGACGTACGAGGTGGTCTGGTACAGCGGCGGGGCGCGCGCGCCCGTCGCGGAGTCGGGGCTCTGTCCGGCGTGGAGGCTCCGAGTGTGGAAGCCCGGGCTGTCGTCGTCGCTCATACTCGAACGTCGAATCGAACGGGCGTAAAGCGCGGTGGCGGTCGCAATTCCCGCCGGCTTCTGCGACGCGGTAGCAATTGACAAGAAACCCCTGAGAATCGAGGGGAGGGTCTCGAAGCGACCGGCCGCACCTCAGCGCGAGAACAGCGAGGAGTGGACCGGTGCGAAGTCCTTCTCCTCGTCGGGTTCGCCACCGTCGGTCACGGTGTCGGTCACTGCGCGACCCGCGACGCCCTCGTCGACGAAGTCGCCGAGCGGCGGCCCGACCTTCTCGGGTTCGACGAGGAAGGCGTCGTGGCCGTGGTCGGACTCGACGACGTGGTGGGCGACCGGCGCGTCGACACGGCGGAACGCGCCCGCCAGCGACTCCGACTGCTCGGTCGTGAAGTGCCAGTCGCCGGTGAACGAGACGAGAAGCGACTCGCCCTCGAAGGCGGCGAGCGCGGCCGCGTCGGACTCGTAGCCTTCCGAGAGGTCGAAGTCGTCCATGGCGCGCGTGAGATACAGGTACGAGTTGGCGTCGAAGCGCTCGGCGAACTTCTCGGCCTGGTAGTCGAGGTAGGACTCGACCTCGCGGTACGGGAAGAACGCGGCCGCGGGGTCCGACGGGAAGGCGTCGCCGCGCTCGCCGCGACCCGCGGAGCGCCGGCCGAACTTGCGCTCCATCGAGTCTTTGGAGAGGTACATCAGATGGCCGAGTTGGCGGGCGAGTCCGAGGCCCGCGTCGGGCGACGGGCGGTCCTCGCCGTAGTAGTCGCCGCCGTTCCAGTTCGGGTCCGAGGTGATGGCGCGGCGGGCGACGGCGTCGATGCCGAGACACTGCGAATCGAGGCGGGCCGCGGACGCGACGACCGCGAGGCGTTCCACGTCGTCGGGGAACTGCACGGCCCAGTCGAGGGCGTTCATGCCGCCGACGGAGCCGCCGACGACGGCGTGCAGGCCGACCGCTGCCGCTTTCGACGTACCAGCCGGTCTCCGGTACGCCATCGGCGTGCCGAGCCGGCCGCCGAGGTCCGCGGTCCACGTCGCTTGACCCGTCACTTCCGACGGCGTGGAGCCGTGCCCGTCGTAACCGCCGATGACGACGGTTCCGGAGCGTCACCGGCGACTGCGGGGC